>JALZNB010000549.1 GCA_030857905.1 Actinomycetota bacterium | reverse complement strand
CGCCGCCCTCACCAAGGCGATGATCGCCCGTTACGGCGCCCAAGAGGCGATCGTGGACGTCGCGAGCAGGGCGGTGGAAGTGTTGGGCGGCATGGCTTTCATCTCCTCGCCGGAGGTCGCCTACCTGGCCGCGGCCTGCCACTGCGTCAGTTTCCACCCGCCGTCGAGGGCCAGCACGCACCGGAGCCTGGCGGAGAACTTCGCGGGCGACGTACTGCGGTTCGGGTGATGTCGCGGTGACGTCCAACCCTGTCGTGACAGAGCGCGAACGCGTGTCGACGCTGTACCGGCGCACCATGAGCTCGGGGCGGGTGCGACTCGCCGAAGCCCTCGGCGGCCACGTCGAGGTGGAGTCGTCCGGCTCGTGGATCACCACCAGCGAGGGCGTGCGGTTCCTCAACGCGGGCGGGTACGGGGTGTTCATCGCGGGCTCCCGGCACCCCACGGTGATCGGCGAGGTGGAGCGGCAACTGCGGACGCACCCGATCGGGACGCGGATCTTCCTCGATCCGGTCGCCCCGAGGGCGGCCGAACTGCTGACCTCGGTCACGCCGCCCGGTCTGGACCGGGTGCACTTCTCCGGCTCGGGGACCGAGGCGACCGAGGCGGCGATCAAACTCGCCCGCCTCAACGGCAGGCGGCACCTCGTGTCGATGACCGGCGGCTATCACGGCAAGACGATGGGCGCGCTGTCGGTGACCGCGAAGAACGCCTTCCAGGACCCGTTTCGGCCGCTGCTGCCGAACGTCTCCCACGTGCCCTTCGGCGACGTTCCCGCGCTCACCGTGGTGCTCGAACAGCACCCGGGTGAGGCGTGCGTGATCGTCGAGCCGGTGCAGGGCGAGGGTGGCGTGATCATCCCGCCGCCGGGATACCTCGGCGCGGTGCGGGCGGTGTGCTCGGAGTACGGCGCCCTGCTGGTGGTCGACGAGGTGCAGACGGGCCTGGGCAGGCTCGGCGCCTGGTGGGGAATCGACGCCGAGGACGTCCGCCCGGACATCTTGCTCTCCGGCAAAGCGCTCGGCGGCGGTGTCATCCCGGTTGCCGCGACCATCGCCACCCAGGAGACCTTCGCCGCACTCGACCGCGACCCGGTCCTGCACACCTCGACGTTCTCCGCGGCGCCGATCGCCATGGCCGCGGTGTGCGGGGCGATCCGGGCGATTCGGGACGAGGGCCTCGTCGAGCGGGCCGCGGTACTCGGCGATCGGCTCCTGCCGGAGTTCCGCCGCGTCATGGCCACCCATCTCGCCCATCATCAGTGGAACGTGCGCGGCGTGGGTTTGTTGATCGGAATCCACTTCACCGATCCGGCGATGGCCGCGGATCTGCTGATCGCGCTCGCGGACAACAACGTCATCGCGAATTTCTCGCTCAACTCGGACCACGTCGTCCGGCTCACGCCGCCCGCGACGATGACGGAATCCGATGTCGAGTTCCTCGTCGGTCGATTCGAGCGGGCGGCGGCACTGGTCGCCGATCGGAATCCGGAGTATGAGGTAGTGACCCATGCGTAGCCTGGAACTGAAGTTGACCTGCTACACCGTCGACGCCGATGTCGCTTTCCGGCGGATCACCGAATTCGAGCGGTACCCCGAATTCGTGGACGAGGTCCGCTCGGTCGTCGTGCATTCGAACGGCGCGGGCGAACCGCTGATGAGCGACTGGGAGATCGTCTTTCGCAGTGGGCCGCTGCGCTGGTCGGAGGTGGACTACATCCAGCTCGAACGGCGCCGGATCGTCTTCGAGCAGACCAGTGGCGACTTCGAGCTCTTCCGGGGGTCGTGGCAGGTGGAGGCCATTACCGGCGGCTGTGAGGTGACCTTCGAGGCGACCTTCGATTTCGGGATACCGAGTCTCGCCGGAGTGCTGGAGCCGATCGCGACCAAGGTGCTCAAGGAGGGGATCGCCATGATCGTGCACCAACTGCTCGGTGTGGCGACCGTCGTCGGCGACCCGGCGGTCGCCGCGGCCGTCGCCGCTCGACTCGACACCAGACGCGCGGCCGACGAAGCACTGTCCGCGTGAACCCCGGGGATGACGATGGATCAAGTGAACCGCTTCGAGAGCAGGGTGACGCTGCGTCTGCTCCGCGCGGAATATGGTGTCGCGCTCGTGGTGTGCTCCGCGTTGTTCCTGTGGAACATCGCCGAGGTGCGCTGGCTGCCCGCGATAGTGCTCTTCGTCTACATCGATCTGATCGGCTATCTGCCGGGAGCGATCGCGTACCGACGCGCCCGGGGCGGTGATATCTCGAAAACCTATTACGTGCTCTACAACACGATGCACAGTTTCGTGACCCACGCCGTCGTTCTCGGTGTGTGGGCCGCGGTCGCCGGGCTCGAATGGGCGATGCTCGTGGTGCCGATCCACCTGTGTGGTGATCGGGCGATCTTCGGTAATTTCCTGAAATCTTTCCGAGTTCCCTTCGAACCGGTGGCGCTTCCCGCGTTCGTCGAGTTCGACAGGCGTGTCACCGAGCAGGACAGTGCGCGTTATCCGTTGCCCGAGCGGATCTGACGGGTGGACCAATGAGGAATGCCATGTCCGAGAATAGTGAACGGCCGATCATCATCGGCGCGGGACCGGGTGGTCTCGCGGTGGCCTGGACGCTGAGGGAAGCCGGGTTGGACCCGCTGGTGCTGGACCGGGAGAAGATCGCGTGCTCCAGTTGGAACTCCTACTACCCGTCGCTGCGCATGAACTCGTGGCGACGGCTGAGTTCCCTGCCGGGGATGCGGCTGTCCGCGGAGTACGGGCCGTGGCCGATGCGAGACGACTTCATCGACTACATGAAGAAGTACGTCGAGACCCTCGACGCCGACATCCGGTACGGGACCGAGGTCCACCGGGTCGATCGGGAGTCGGGTCGCTGGGTGGTGCGGACCTCGATCGGTGATCTGTCCGCGAGGAACGTCGTCGTCGCCACCGGGTTGCACCGCAAACCGTACGTGCCGGACTGGCCCGGCCTGGACCAGTTCGAAGGCGAACTCGTCCACGCCCGCTCCTACACCGTCCCCGACCCCTACGTCGGGAGGGACGTCCTGGTGGTCGGCTGCGGGCCGACCGGGATCGACATCGCCATCGCCGCGGCCCGCGCGGGCGCCTCCCGTGTCCGCATCTCGATCCGCCACACCCCGGTCCTGTTCAAGCTCAGTCCGACGACGTCGCTGCTGAGTCAGGCCATCAAGCACGGCCCGTTGCCGCATTGGCTGGTCAATCGGGTCAGTCTGCTGATGCACAGATTGCACTGGGGCGATTTGACGCGGTATGGCCTGGCCGCGCCGACCGAGGGCACGATGGCGGGGACGGCCCGCAGTGGGCACGCCTACGGTGCCATCGACCGCGGCCTGATCCCCGCGGTCCGTGACGGGTCCGTCGAGGTTGTTCGTGGGGTCACCGGTTTCGACGGCAAGGCGGTGCTGCTCGACGACGGGAAGAGCATCAAGCCCGATGTCGTCATCGCCGCCACGGGACAGCGGCCCGACATGGAGGGTCTGCTCGGGCATCTGGACGTGCTGTCCCAGCCCGGCGGACGTCCGATCGTCTACGGCGGTGAGACCGCCAGGCACGCGCCGGGGTTGTACTTCCAGGGTTACCGCCTTCCGCCAGGGCAGCTACCCGACATGGCGGTCGACGCCCGGGCGATCGCCCGCCGGATCGCCGGGACTTCGCGGTTCAATCCGCTCGGCGCGCTCGCGAGTCGACGGTGAACGGGGCCGGGGTTCCCTGGGCGGGCAACGGTTACACGGGTTCCCGCAACCGTTTGCGCGGAGTGCACCGCTGCGATGTCGTCATCATCGGCGCCGGCCTGACCGGTCTGTCCACCGCGGTCGAGTTGCTTGAGCGCGATCCGAACTCGCGGATCATCGTGGTCGAGGCGGACCATGTCGCGGCGGGGGCGAGTGGCCGAGGCACCGGACTGCTCAGCGCACGGCTCGGGCCCGCGCTGACGACCCTGCGAAAGCGTTACGGCGACGTTGTCGCGCGAATCGCCCACATCTGGTCGCTCACCGCGGTGCGGCACGTCCTCGATCTCGTGGAGCGCCACGAGATCTCGTGTGAACTCACCCCGGGCAGCCAACTGGTCGTTGCCTCCGACGCGGGCTCCACGGAGCACCAGCGGCGGGAAGCCGAGGCGGCACGGGTGCTGGAACTTCCGATCTCCTTCGTCGAGCGGGAATCGTTGCCCGCGGTGGCCGCCGGGTACACCAGCGGATTGCGGTACGCGCCCACCACGACACTGGACCCGGCCGCGCTCACCGAACAACTCGCCCGAATCGGTGAGCAGCGCGGGCTGACGATCTTCGAACGCAGCCCGGTGCGCGGTATCCGGCGAGGGTTGCTGAGCACTGTGTCCACTGACGACGGTGAGATCGTCGCCGATCGGGTCGTCGTCGCCGTCAATGCCTTCGGCGCCACACTGGGTGAACCCGCGGGCGTGGTCGGTCTCCGCGTGCAGGCCGGGGTGACCGAGAAGCTGTCGCATGACGCGCTCGCCGCGCTGGACGGACTGGCCACCGAGCCGTTGATCGAACACGGCGAGTTGTCGCCGTACTTTCGGCTCACCGCCGACGGTCGCGTCGTCGTCGGCGGGGGAGCGATTCGGCGAGGGCCGTTCGGTTCGATCGCGCCCGCTCCCGGCAGCCTCCGTGCCGCGGTGCGGAACCTGTCCCCGGCACTGGCCGATGTGGAGATCGAATCGACCTGGGCCGGGCCCATCGGCGTGACCCGGGACGGACTGCCGTTCGTCGGCCAGGATCCGGACGACCCCGGCCTGTACTACGCGGGCGGGTGCAACGGCCACGGGCTCGCCGTCTCGATCTACAACGGCGCCTATCTGGCGCGGTGGATCGTCAACGGCGACAAGGACGATCTGTCCTACGAGTTGCCCTGGGTGCGGTCGAAGGGGCCGTGGATGCCGAGCGGGTTCCTCGTGGATCGCGCGCTCGACCGCTATCTCGCACATCTCACGGCCGAGTCCGACCGTTTCGGTGGACCGAGTGGCGCTCGCAGTGCCCAGTCGACCGGACGGAGTGCCCAAGCATGACGGACCAGGAGGGGACCTCGGGCATGGCCGGACGCGACCACGCGAGTGCCAAACAGCGATTGGCGTCGTCGGCGTCGATCAGCAGTGTGTCGATCGATGAACCACTCGACGGGATGCCACCCGGGCCGTCGCGGTCGGTGCTGTGGCAGACGATCCGTTTCCGACGCGGACGTCAGCACTACCTGCCGGAGATGCACGAGAAGTTCGGCGACATCGTCACCCTGCGGGTCGCGCCGGGTGGGCCGTTCGTCACCCTGCGAAATCCCGATGACATCCGGGCGGTCTTCAGGGGCGCTCCGGAAATCTTCCACGCGGGCGAGGGAAACTCGCTGCTGGTACCGATCGTCGGCCGCCACTCGGTCCTGACCCTCGACGCGCCCGCGCACAAACCGGCGCGCAAGCGGATGATGCCCCCGTTCCACAACCAGCGGATCGCCGCGTTGACCTCGACGATGCGGGAGATCACCGAGAACGAGGTGCGTCGCTGGCCGGTCGGAACCCCGTTCCGGCTTCTGGACCGGTCCTACGCGCTCACCCTCGACATCATCGTGCGGGTCGTGCTCGGCGTCGACGACGAGCGACGGGCGGCCGAACTGGGCCAGGCGTTGCGCCAGGTGTCGAGCATCAGCCTGAAGGACATCCTGGCCTGGATTCGCCCCGAACTCGGAAAAGTGTGGCCGTGGCGCAATGTGGTGCGCAACCTTGAGCGCGCCGACGAACTGATCTACGCGGAGATCGCCACGCGCAGAACGGATCCCGACCGCGCGGACCGCTCGGACGTGCTGTCGATGTTGTTGGCGGACGAGCCGGACGACGAGGTCGTCCGCGACGAGCTGATGACACTGCTGGTCGCCGGGCACGAGACGACGGCCGTGGCGATCGCCTGGGTCTTCGAGCGACTGTTGCGTCATCCCGAAGCCCTGGCGCGGGTGCGCGCGGGCCTCGACGAACCCGACGATCCTTACCGCACCGCGGTGTTCAAGGAGGCACTGCGGATGCGGCCGGTGATTCACAATGTGGCGCGACGCCTCACCGAACCGGTCGAACTCGGTGGCTACCGACTGCCCGCCGGAGTCGCGGTGCTGCCCGCGATCGGGGCCGTGCAGACCGATCCGAGGATCTGGGGTGCCGACGCCGCCGAATTCCGCCCGGAGCGGTGGCTCGAACCCGACCCGCCGAACCAGGCGTGGATTCCCTTCGGCGGCGGCGTACGCCGGTGTCTCGGCGCGATTTTCGCCCAGGCCGAGGTGGACATCGTGCTGGCATCGGTGCTGCGCGTTGTGGACATCGAGGCGGACAGGCCCGGTGACGAGGGCAGCGCGATGAACACCATCACGATGATCCCGAAACGCGGGGCGCGGGTGCGGGTCGTGCGTCGACTCCGCGCGTAGGCCCTTCGAGATCGAAGCGACACGAGAGGTGGGACATGAACCAACGTCTGCGCGTTGCCGCGGTCGTCAATCCGGCGGCAGGCGGCGACGGTGAGCGGGCCGTGGCCGTCATCGAGGCGGCCGGTACCGCCGCGGTGGAGGTCTTCGAGACCACGGCCCCCGGCGACGCGACGAATATCGCGTACAAGCTGGCCGTCGGCGACGCGCCGCCGGACATCATCGTCAGTGTGGGCGGCGACGGCACCGTCTGCGAGGTCGTCACCGGCCTGCACCGCGCCCGTGACTCGGCCACAGCGGCGGTTCCACCGTTGCTGGTAGCCCCGGCGGGTACCGGAAACTCCACCTACCGTGGCCTGTGGAACGACGAACCGTGGGACACCGTCGCCGACCGCGCGCTGCGCGGAACCGCGGTCACCCGGACGATCGACCTGGCCAGGATCGAGCACAACGACGACATCGTGGTGCTGGGCTCCGGCAGTGGCCTGTTCGCGGCGAGTCTGCTGGCCACCCGGAACAGGCCGGAGAAGGGCCGGGAGCTGTTGATGGCCGCCGCGCTGGCGGCCATGTCGACGTACGTGCCGTACCCGGGTCGCGTGTGGATCGACGGCGAGGCGCGCTACGAGGGCGGCATCGTCGAGACGATCGTCGGCGGGTTCCGCTACCGCGGCGGACTGCTGAACCTGGTGCCGGAGTCGATCGTCGACGATCACCTGCTCGACATCACGTTGGTCACCTCGGCCGCGGATATGGGTGCCTTCGCCAAGGCCGCGATGCACGGCAATGTCTACGACGTCCCGGGGATCGAGACCGGCCGAGGGTCGCGGATCGTCATCGAGCGCCTCGACGGGCAGCCGGTGTTGTTCGAGCACGACGGCCAGGTCATGCCGGAGACCACACCGTCCTATGAGATCAGTGTCCTGCCCGCGGCGTTGACCGTACTTTCCTCGGCTGACGCGCCGCCGTGGTTCCACGAGGGGTGAGGTCATGGTCGATGTCAGTCCTCTTTGGCCGAGTGAACCGATGTTGAGCGACGCGTCGTGCCGCGCCTACTACCGCAAGCTGGCCGCGGGTGTCGCCGTCGTGACCGCGTGCGGGCCGTCGGGCTGGTCGGGAACGACGGTCAGCACCGTGACGAGCGTATCGATGGATCCGCCCATCATCTTGTGCGCGATCGCCCGCGGGTCGCGGACGTTGACCGCCGTCCGGCACGCCAGGTCCTTCGCGGTGCACCTCGTGGCCGAAGACCAACCGGATCTGGCGGACAGGTTCAGCCGTTCCCCCAGCGACAGCTCGCGATTCGCCGAACTGGGCTACGAGGTCCGGCTGATCCGAGGGGTTCCGGTGATCGCGGGCGCCCTGGCCGTCGGCTGGTGCGATCTGCACTCCATCGATGAGATCGGTGACCACTTCGTGGTGTACGGACGTGTGTCCGCCGTGCGCGTGGGCAGCGGACGTCCCCTGCTCTGGCACGAACGTTCGTATCAGGTGCTGGACGAACGGCCGGACACCATGAGAACAACGGCATGAACTCGACTGATGCCGTCGCACCCAAGGGGATTCGACAATGACCTCCGTCACGCCCGCAGACACCGCGGTCGACAGCCCGTCCGAGTCGACCGCGAGCCTGTCCACCACACTCGCCGCCTGGGCGCGCACTGTGACCTATGTGGACATTCCGACGACCACGATCGCGTCCGCGCGAAGTCAGCTCGTCTCGAACCTCGCGGCCGTCCGCGCGTCGTTGCGCCATCCGGTCGGACGGTCGATTGTCGCCGCGTTCGGCTCGCCGATCCAGGCCGACCCGACGCGGTCCGCCTATGTGCTCGCCGCGTTGGCCACCCTGCTCGATTTCGACGAGGTCGCCTACTCGGGCCACGTATCGGCGGGCGCGGTGAACGTCTCCGTCGCGGAGGTGGGACCGAGCGGGCTCGACGGAAGATCACTGCTGACCTCGATCGTCGCCGCCAACGAGTGCGCGGCCCGCATCACGGCCGCGACCATCCTGAGCCCGTTCTTCCGCGGCCAGACGAACACCCATTGCCATCTCGCGAGCGCGGCCGCCGCCCGGTTGCACGCGCGGCGGGCGTCCCTGGCCGAGTGGACCTCGGGATTGGGGCTGGCGCTCGGAATCCTGCCGGTACCGCTGCATCACGGGGTCGTGACCAGCGATGTCAAGGCGTTCACCGCGGCGACGCCGGTCCGCATGGCGCTCGACGCGTGCGACGCCGCGGCGCACGGGTTGCTGGGGTCGGCCACCATCCTCGAGGACAAGGACGGATTGCTCGCGCGGATGTCGGTGGTCCCGGTTCCCGAGACCGTGATCGCGGGCCTCGGCCGACGGTGGCACACCGATACGTTGACCTACAAGCGTTTCCCGGGCAGCGCGTACCTGCACGCCGCTTTCGACTGTGCCGAGCGGCTGCATCGACGGCTCGGTTCCGTTGGGGCGTCCCAGGTTCGGCGAATCGTCGTCAACGGATCGTTGTTGACCTGGCAGATGGAACAGAAGGTCGCCCCCTACCTCGACGGCCCGCGCACGACTGTCTCCGCCGCCACCCTCTCGGTCGGCTACGGCGTCGCGACACTGTTGCTGACGGGAGCTTTCGGTGCCGAGGACCTTGCCGCGCCCGCCTTGACCGAGCAGGCGCGGTGGTCCCTGGCGGCCAAGGTGACCGTCGAGCAGGACAGGCGGCTCTCCGAACGGATGGCCATGGCGACCTCACCCCTGGGCGAAGCGTTGCGCCAGGCCGGTGATCGCGCGTTGAACTGGCCGGAGTTGATGGCGTGGGGCGGTGCGGGCGTGCCGCGCCTACTCGCGGAACTGGGGTCGCCGGAGGACACGTTCGAGAACGCCACGATGGCGATCGGCGCCAGAGTCGAACTCGAACTGAGTGATGGCACCACTGTTACCGAGGCGGCCGCCGCGTCGATCGGGTCCGCGGGCCCGGCGACGCGCCGAGATCATCGCGCGATCGTGGGGGAGAAGTTCCTCGCCACGGGTGGCTCCCCGGAGGTGCTGTCCGAACTCGAACGGATCGATCTTCTCGACCCGGTCCAGAC
>JALZNB010000547.1 GCA_030857905.1 Actinomycetota bacterium | reverse complement strand
GGCGTAGACCGATCGAATCTCGGTGGCGATGTCGCCCCTGATCGGCGTCGACTGGTCACCGACTACCGGGTCCGCCGCGGCCGGGGGTTCGTGATCGAGATCCGCGAGGCGTTCCGCGACGACCGCGCGGATCTCCGATCCATGGGTCTGCCAGAACCGGTCGAACCTCGCCCGACTCGTCCCGGGCGCGAGAGCGGCGGCGAGGACGGCGACCGGATCGGCGTCTCCGCCGAGCTCGGCCAGAGTCGCGTCCAGCGACAACGCGCCATCGGAGTCCAGACTCAGCGACGGCAACGCGCGCACGGTCGGATCGGCCTGCAGGATCTTCCCGACCAGTTTGGACAGAGCACCACCGCACCCCGCCTCGACGAACACCCGCACCCCGTCGTCGTGCAGCCGACTGATCGCCGCGCCGAACAGGACAGGCTTGACCAGGTGCGCGGCGAGCAGATCGGCCAACGGGTCGTCGTCAGAGTAATAGCGTTGTTCGGTCGACGAGTAGACCGGCACATCGATCGGGTGCGTCACGTGCTCGGCGATCACGGCGGCGAAGCCGGGAACCGAGGGCGCGAGCGCCGGATTGTGGAACGCGAACGGCGAATTCAGCTCGGTCGCGCCGATCCCCACCTGCCGGGCGACGCCGACGGCTTGCGCGACCGACTCCGGCGGTCCACTGAGCACGGTCTGCTCCGCGTGATTCTCCACGGCCACCGCGAGGAACTCGTCACCGATCACGTCGATGATCCGCCGAGCGCGGTCCCCGTCGGTGGTGAGGGCGGCCATCGTGCCCGCGCTCGGCTCACCGAGTGCCGCGACTCGGGCCGCGACGATCCTGGCGCCGTCGGCCAACGAATACACGCTGGCGGAGACCAGCGCGGCGATTTCGCCGAGACTGTGTCCTACCAGGACATCCGGGCGCAGGCCGTTATCGACCAGGATTCGGTACGCGGCCACGTCGGAGCCGAAGATCGCCAGTTGCGACACCCACGGCTCGTCAGCCAGAAGGGTGCCGATGTTCGGAGTGTCCTCGGCGAACAACACCTCGGTCAGCCTGCGGCCGAACAACTCGTCCGTCACGCTGTCCATGTCTTTGAAAATTTGTTCGACCTGTGGATAACGACGGGCAGCCTCGACTAGCGCCGCCCCGTCGAAAGCTCCTTGTCCAGGGAACAGTACAGCGATTTGGTGATCGGCCATCTCGAACTCCCGAATACGTTTGGCCGCGCGGTCAGATATACGAGGCCCCCAGCAGCTCAAGGATGCGTGTAATTACCCAAAATACGCTAGCCGGGCCCGAACGAGAGTGTCAACCCTTCTGCGTATCCCCACTATTGTCACCGCCAAGCCGAAGACAGGAGTGGACGCTCAGTAACCTCTTGTCGATGATCGCATCGGGAGATGATCATCCGGCCACAGGAGAGCGATGCCAGAAAACCGGGTCCGCTGAACCGATCCAGCCCGGTCACGTCGCGACGTCACGACCGATCAGTGAGCCCAGTCACACAACAGTCCGTGGTGGACATTGCTCGACCCCGATACGCCGTCCGCCACTCGACTTTACGCCATCCGCGACTTGCCAGAATCTCGAAAACGCGGTATCCGGTTTCACGATCCGACTTTCGGCACAATCGCCTGGCGTGCTCACCGCGACATCGCTCAGAACGCCGAATCATTCCGACGATAACCCGAACATTCACTTTATCGCCAAGTACGATCGCCAAATACGCCCAGTACCACCGCGGCGATCGGATTGTACGAATCAGAGTCCTCGTCACCGGCTCCGATCAGGCCATGAGTCCGGCTTCCCGTTCCCGCACGGCACTCTGACACGAGCAGCCGACCGCGCCCGCGTCCGGCACGGGGCCGAACAACCGCTGGTGGACCTCCACCAGCGCCCGTCCCGGTTTCATGCCCAGCTCGTCCCACAGGAGCTGCCGGATCTCCTGATAGGTCACCACCGCGTCCGCTCTGCGGCCGGAGTCCGCCAGCGCCGCGACCAGCCGGGCCCAGACCTGCTCGTCGAACGGCTGCACGCGTACCGCCTCACGCAGCACCGTGATCGCGTCCGCCGGTCGCTTCTGTGCCATCAGCGCGTCGGCGAGGCCACAGCGGGCCTTGTCGCGCAGTTCGATCAGCCGGGCCCGCTCCACCATCGCGTAGGTGCCCAGTGAGCCGAACGGGTCACCGCGCCACAGTCGCAGCACCGCGCCGAAGTGACTGACCGCCGTGTCCGCCTCCCGGCTGGCCAGCGCCCACTGTCCCTGGGCCAGCCGGTCCTCGAACACGCCGATGTCGAGATCGCGG
This sequence comes from Actinomycetota bacterium, assembly GCA_030857905.1. GTDB lineage: Bacteria > Actinomycetota > Actinomycetes > Mycobacteriales > Pseudonocardiaceae > Actinokineospora. The sequence continues at coordinate 19,971 of JALZNB010000547.1, read as the reverse complement.
CGACCCACGTTGAGCCGGTAGGCGCCCCTGGTGCTCTCCAACGACATCCTGCTCGACAGTGGCTTGAGCACCTTGCGCCACTGACACACGTAGGTCCGCAGATTGCCGCTCGCCGACCGCGGTGGCCTGCCATCCCACAGGGTCTCGATCAGTTCGTCGGTCTCCCGCCACTGCCCCAGCCGCAACGCCAGCAGGACGAGCAATGTTTGCGGCCGGGCTGACGGCAGCGGTAACGCCACGCCGTCGTGCCACAGCTCCAACGGTCCGATGACACGCAACGCCGGCCCATCGACGGTCTCCCCCATCGCTGCCCACACCCCTTCACCTGTGCCAGATCTCCCCGGGCACATACCTTGCGAGGGTGGGGTACAGCGAACGTTGCGTCCTGGTGGCCGGCACATACAGGACGCGTTCATTCAATCACTGGTAGCGATTCACCCGTTGTGTCATGCTCGCTCAACCAGGCGATAGACGGGGAACCTGGGGCAGATCGTGGCGCACGACAACGCGAGCGACCACTTTCTCAGACATCTCACGGGGGGCGACGGTGCTGTTCCGGATGTTCGGTGTCCTTGAGGTCACCAGTGCGAACGAGACGCTCAAACTTTCCGCGGACAAACCGCGGCGGATGTTGTCGATGCTGCTGCTGCGCGCGAACCACTGGGTCCCGGACAGTGAACTGATCGACGCCGTCTGGCCCACCGGCGCACCGGCGTCCGCATCAGGCAACATCAAGAGCTATGTGAGCCAGTTGCGGCACCTGCTTGGGCCGTTCGACACCCATCCGGCCCGCATCGAACGCCAGCCGGGGGCCTACCGGCTGACCGTGGACCGGGCCGAACTCGACACCATGATCTTCGAGGACCGCGTCGACCGAGGGCGGGCCGCGCTCGCCGCGCGGGTGTGGGACACCGCGGCCGAGATGCTGACCGAGGCGCTGGAGCTGTGGCGCGGGGCGCCGTTCGAATCCCTCGACGTGGAGGCCGCGAGGTCCGAATCGGCCCGGCTCACCGAACTGCGCTGGTCCGCCCGGCTCGGTCTGGCCAACGCGCTCGTCGCCATCGGCGCGGAGGACAAGGTCGTGGCGATGTTGCGGGCGATGACCATCGAGGATCCGCTGCGGGAGCGGATCTGGCTGCGCCTGATCGAGATCCTTCAGAGCAGCGGGCGCAGGGCCGAGGCGTTGATCGAGTATCAGCACGCCCGGCGCGCGATCGTGGACGAGCTGGGGATCGAGCCGTGCGGGGATCTGCGGTCACTCTACGAGAGGTTGCTGCGTGACGATTCCCCCAGCGGGAATCCCGCGGTCCAGGTCACGACACTCGACGACGGCGAGGCGCCGGTCTCGCGAAGACAGGTGCCGTGGTGGGCGATCGCGGTTCTCGCCCTTGTCGTGGTTCTGATCGCCTCGGTCATGGTGGCCCTCAACTGGCCCGCACCGCGACACCTCGGCAACGCCATCACGACCGACCCGCACACCCGCGTGGTGACCGTCCGCCGGAAGCTGCCCGACCAGCTGCGGAATCCGGCGAAACTGATGTTCGGCTTCGGCGACACACCGCAGCGCGCCGCGGCGGCCGCGTTCACCGAGGAGCTGCCCGCCCGAACCCTGACCCTCACCTACCGGGGCAGCGATACCGTGCCGGACCTGCCGCGGTGGCGGGAGCGGATCAGCGCGGCGAACGCGGCGGGCGTCTCGGCTCACGTGATCGTCGCGGGCCCCAACCAGCACGAGCTGCCCATTCAGACCAGGTTCGGCCCTGGATGCGGCAGGCGCTATCCCCTGACCAGCGAATTCTCCGACGAGATGCGTCGGCTCGCGGACGCGATCAAGGGACCTGCCGAAGGGCCCGCCCTTTTCGTCACCGTGTTCGACGGCGTCAACAACTACGGATGCCGGGACAACACCTACAAGATCACCGAAAGCATCCGCGTCTACTACGAGGCGTTGCAGGAACGGTATCTCGAGACACTGCAGACCTTTCACCGCACGGCACCCAACGCGTTCGTGGCGCTGGGCTGGGACGGCTCACAGCCGCTGAGGCGGCAACCGGAGATCGGCGGTGGCCGGTCGATGTTCCAGCACTTCACCAACATATTGCACGCGTCCGACTTCCAAAGCGTGCTTTTCCCCAAGCCGGTCGACGATCCCGGGCACGTTCTGCTATCGATTCAACTGCTCAGCGACTACGGCAATGTGATGGCGACCTACTCCGGTTCGGACAGCACCGACGGCACGGATTGGGCTCCCGCGCGGCTCTTCAGTGACGCCAACGTCGCCGAGTTGACCCAAATGGGCTTATTCGGCTGGAACTTCGCCACAGAAGACCTGCCCGATACCTCCACACCTCGATATCAGCTCGTCAAAGACATCGTGAACCGGCACGCCACGCCGCCCGCGACGGCCGCCGAACGGTTCAACTGGGGTGATCCCCTTGAACGCGCGGAATTCGGTACCGAGATCGACGGTGGCTGGGAGGCGGGCGGGCCGTGGCCGAACAGGGGTGGCGGGCAGTACCTCCCGGGCCAGGTGTCCGTCACCAACGGGATCGCCACCATCACCGCCAAGGTCAACGGTGACTCTGGATACCTGCGCCGAATGCCCGGAGCCCTGCACGGTCGATGGGAGGCGCGCGTGAGAATGCCCGGAGGCTGCCGGTGCCACCGCCCGGCACTGACGCTCCGGCCGGACGCGCAGGAGACGGCAGGAGAGGAAATCGTCTTCCTGGAGGCAGTGGACGCGGACCGGGCCTCGGCGCGCTTCTCCGTGCGGAGTCCGAAGTCCGCTCCCGGGGCCGTTTCGGCGCCACGCGAGATCGATCTGTCCGTGTGGAGTGCGGTGGCCGTCGAATGGACAGCCGATCACGTGGTCGGCTATCTCAATGGCGAGGAATGGTTTCGCACCACGAACACCAACGCGGTGCCGACGTCGGTGCTGCACCCGACGATCACGATCGACTCCGTGTCGTCGAACCAGGACGAACCACGGGAATCGACCCTGGAGGTCGCCTGGGTTCGCCAGTACACCGCCCCCTGACCAACCGGCACCATCTCACTGGGTGTCGGTCAGAGGAACTTGTCGAGGGTGACCGGCAGGTCGCGGTGACGTCCAAGGCGGCCATCGCCACCGCCACATCGCCGCGTTGCGGAGTGGCCCGGACGCGCCGGAGAGCAAAGCCTGCGACAGCAGCAGGTACCGCTCGCGTACCCGCGGGTTGGCGGCGAGATCACTGTTGCGCACGTTCGCGCCGATCCGCAAGCCACCGTCCGATGTGGACTCGATCCCGTCAAGCCCAACCGCGTCACGTCGACGGTGCCATGTCTGGCCTGCCCGTCGACGCGCAGGGTGAGGTCCGCGTCCCTATCGCCGTCCACCGGGAATCGCCGGACACAAACTGACTGATCGTTGTCGGGCTCTATTCACCCATACGGGAGGCTATTCCACCCCTTTAGGGACGCCAGAGCACGGACATTCGTTGCTGCCCGAAGTCGCCCATACTTCTATCGGGTTTGTCGATCTGTCTCCGTACACTTTCGCCGCCACCGGGATCGCAGCCGCACAACCCCGACAGGCCAACCGTTTTCCTCTGGGAGGGGTGCGAGTGTTCGGTTACGGCATCCTCGTCGCGTCCACGCTGATGTATGGCCTCGGCGTCGTGGCGCAGAGCGTGGCGGCCCGCCGGACGACGACCAGGTCCGCGGCCGATCTCGGCCTGCTCGTACGCCTGGCCACCGACCGGCTCTACCTGCTGGGCTTCGCCGGTCAACTCGGTGGCTTCATCCTCGCGTTCTTCGCCAGGGCCTCGCTTCCCCTGTATCTGGTGCAGGCTGGATCCTGCGCGGCTGTGGGCGTGGCCGCGGTGTTCGGCACCGTGGTGCTGGGCTGGCGAATCCGAGTGCCGGAGATCATCGTGCTGCTGACGATGGCGCTCGGGCTCGTACTGCTGGTCGGCGCGTCCACACCTTCGGTCGCACACGACGTCTCCGGCGCGCTCGGGGTGCTGATGCTGGTGGCACTGGCGGTCGGCGCGGCGTTGATCGTGCCCGCCACCAAGGCGGCGACCGCGGTGCCGCTGGCGGTGTTGGCCGGTGTCCAGTTCTCGATCGTGGCCGTCACCGGCCGAGCCGTCGCCGACGAGTCCGTGCTCGACCTGCCGTTCGACCCGTTGGCCTGGTTGCTGATCGCCGCCGCGGTGGCCGGACAGGCATCGCTGATGTTCGCCCTGCAACGCGGCCCCGCCACCTCGACGGTGGCGTCGATGGACGCCACGAGCGTCGTGCTGGCCTCGACCGTAGGACTCGCGGTACTGGGCGACCAGGTCGCGGCCGGACGCCAGTGGTGGGTCGTCCTCGGCTTGGCGCTGGTCGTACTCGGTGTGTTGCTGTTCGGCGCGATGCTGCGCAAGCCGACGCCGGTCACCTTTCCTGCCACGAAGGAGGCCGTGTGAGACCACCGGCCAGTGTCTCGCTGGATCTCGACAACCTCTGGGCCTACCTCAAGACCCACGGCGATCCGACCTGGGAACAACATCCAAGCTACCTGCCGACCGCCGTACCGCGGCTGCTGGAACTGTTGGGCGAGAACAGCGTCACGACAACCGTCTTCGTGGTGGGCGCCGACGTCGAACGGGAGGACGGCGCGAAGGCCGTCGCCGAGATCGCTGCCGCCGGACACGAGGTGGCGAATCACTCGTGGGGCCACGAACCCTGGCTGCACCGCTATTCGCGTCGGCGACTCGAGGACGAACTGATTCGGACCGAAGAGGCCATCATGGCCGCGGGAGCGCCCCGGCCGGTCGGCTTCCGCGGTCCCGGATTCAGCGTGTCGCGGCCGCTGCTGGAACTGCTCATCGAGCGCGGCTACGCCTATGACGCCAGCACCCTGCCCACCTGGATCGGTCCACTCGCCCGTGCCTACCACAATCGGGGATCGTCCACTGAGGACGCGAGCGAGCTGTTCGGCGGCTTCTCCAAGGTGCTCTCACCGATCCACCCGTACCGGTGGGGCCACAGCGAGTTGGTGGAGCTTCCGGTGACCACGATGCCGCTGCTGCGAACACCGATTCACGGTTCGTACCTGCTCTGGCTGCACGAGATGTCACCCCGGCTCGCTCGGGGCTACTTCACCACAGCCCTGCGACTGTGTCTGCTGCGCGGCGTTGCGCCCTCACTCCTGCTGCACCCCACCGATGTGCTCGACGCGACCGAGGCGCCAGGCATGGAGTTCTTCCCAGGGATGGCCGTGCCCGGGGCCCGCAAGGCGGAGCTGCTGACCTGGGTGCTGTCGATGCTGCGTCGTCACTACGACGTGGTTGGCACCGGCGAACACGTACGGCACGCTCGGGCGGCCGGTCTGCGCCGTGGGCGCGGCCTCGACCGAAGCGGCCCGTGATCGTTCACGCCGACCGCGCCACGATGTCCGCTCGGGACACTGGCGCGGTACTACTGCGCGTGTCGGCCTGCGCCACGGTGGCCGCGGCCCCGCTTGAGGGTTACCTGATGGCCGTGCACCCGCATCTCGCCAAGGTGCCCGCTGTCGTGCTCGCCGTGGCCTGGTCGATCATTCGACTGCGACAACGCAGGCTGCCATCGCCACATCCGGTGCACATCCCGCTCGCGGCGCTCACCGCCGTCCTGCTCGCCACATCGGCGGTACACCTCGCCGAGCCGTTCAGTGTCGCGTATCTGGTGCGGTGGCTGCCGTTCCTGGCCATCACGGTGATCCTCATCGACGTCGCCGCGCGTGAAGTGCCGATCAAGGTCTTGCTCGGCAGCGCTGTCGGCGGCACGGCGGTGGCCGCGGTCGGGGCGTTCTACAGCATGATCGCGCTCGGAGAGAGCCGGGCGTCGGGGCCGATGGAGGACCCGAACGACCTCGCCTACGTCCTGGTGGCCGCGTTGCCGTTGCTCGTCGCGGTGCTGCCGGTCGGCAGGCGACTGAGCGTGCCGACGATCCTCGTGGCACTGCTCGTGGTGGTCCTGGCGTTGGGCGTGGCGGCCACCTTCTCCCGCGGCGGTGGACTCGCCTTGCTGGCCGCGAACGGTTGGCTGGTACTTCGCCGCGCGGTGCCCAAACGGGTCGTCGTCGCCTCGGCGGTGATCCTTGGCGCACTCGGCCTCGCGGGTTCGCTGCTGGCCGCCGAGGAGTTGACGCGGGCGCTGCAGGAGAAGAGCCACATCGCCGGGACCAATGTGGACACTCGTGAACTGCGCTGGCAGGCCGCGGCCCGGATGCTGAGCGACAATCCGATGCTCGGTGTCGGGCCGGGCGGCTTCCGCGCGGGCTACGCGGCCGCGTCACACAACGCCGAGATCGATGAACAGAGTCCGGTGGCGCACAACATGTATCTCGAGGTGGCCGCCGAACTCGGGCTGCCCGGTCTCGCGCTGTTCCTCGGGATCATCGCGTGTGCTGTCGTGGCCAGTGAACACGTCCTGCGCGTGAGCACGGATCGAAAACCGATGGTCGCGGTGCAGGCGGGTCTGCTCGCCGTGCTGGTGGCGTCGACATTTCTGTCACAGCACTACTACCTGCCGTTGTGGTCGCTGGTGGCACTCGCGTGCGCGGCCGATATTCGGGTCAGGGAAGGACGGAGAGGAGGTGGCCATGCGGGTCTTGCAGGTGATCAGTGAGATGGGTTCCGGCGGCGCCGAGGCGCTTGTCGTCGAGATGGTCCGACGGAGCGGTGATGTCGGATGGGAGTCGGCGGTGGCGAGCGCGGGCGGACACCGGGCCGATCTGGTCCGCGACGAGGGGGTGCCCACCTTCGAGGTCCCCGCCGTCCGGCGCTCGGTGGGCGGCCTCGTCCGGGCCACGATCGCGACCAGGACCGCGATTCGGCGCTTTCGGCCCGACGTGGTGGTCGCCCACAACATCTCGGCGACCTTGGTGACCAGGTTGGCCATGACGGTGGCCGGACGGCGTCCGCTGGTGACGGTGTTCCACGGCGTCGCCGAGCGGGACTACGGCAGCGCGGCGCGGGTGTTGCGGCACACATCCGACCAGGTGGTCGCCGTGGCATCGGTGACAGCCAACCGGCTGCGCGACGCCGGTGTGTCCACACCGGACATCACCGTGATTCGCAACGGTGTCTCCCCGGTGGCGCCACGCGAGCGTGGGCCGATACGAGACGCACTTGGTGTGCCACAGGATGTTCCAGTCGCGTTGTGCCTGGCCCGATTGGAGCCACAGAAGCGACATGACGTGCTGTTGGAGGCATGGGCCCGGATCGAGGACGACGCGATTCTCCTGATCGCGGGCGACGGCAGCCTGCGCGGGCAACTCGAACAGCGGGCCACGGCGTTCGGTCTCGGCGACCGCGTCCGGTTCCTCGGTGATCGCTCGGACGTCCCCGACCTGTTGGCGGCCACGGACATTACGGTCCTCACCAGTGACTGGGAAGGGATGCCGATCGCGATCCTGGAGTCGCTGGCGGCACATCGTCCGGTGGTCGCCACCGACGTCGACGGAGTGCGCGAAATCCTCGGGCGCGGCGGCGGCACCCTGGTTCCGCGACGCGCGCCGATCGCGGTCGCCCACGCGTTGCGTGGCCTGTTGTTCGACCCGGCGGCCCGCCAGGCGGCAGCGGAGTCGGGATCGGCCACCATTCGCGCCGACCACGACCCGCACACCCTGATGAAGTCCTATGACGAACTGCTGCGCGGAGGACGACGGTGATGAGACTGAGCGGCCATCGGCGCACAGCGGCGATGAGCGTCGCGGTGGGCCTGCTGGTCGGCGCGATCGTGATGCTGGCGGCGGGCCTGCGCGAACCGGTGTACGAGGGCCGGGTGGGATTGATCGCGAGCCCGGTCACCGAGGCGCCGGGCACGGCGGCGGCGCAGTACGGGGAGGTCGTCTCGCTGGTGCTGCCCGCGTTGGTCGAACTCGCGCGAAGCCCGTCGGTGCTGAGCGCGGCGGTGGCCAAGGTGCCGGACGCGCCGACACCCGAAGACCTCGGACAGCGCGTCTCGGTCGAACTGGTTCCCGCCTCCGGCCTGGCCCGGCTCTCGGTTCGGGCGCCGTCGTCGGAGTCGGCGAGCGCGCTGGTGTTCGCGGTGGCGCGGGCGATGATCGAGACCAACCTGTTGACACCGGTGAGCACGCTGCGACTGTTGGACGAGCGAGCGGACATCACCAGGGTCGCGCCGGATTGGCTCCTGGTGGTCGGTCTCGCGCTGGCCGCGGCGGTAGCCGCCGGTGTGGCCACGGCCGCCGTGCGCAACCTGCCGACATCGGGGCGTTCAGCGCAGGAACAGGCAGTCCGCGACGCACTGAGTTCGGCGGGGCGACTGCCCGCGGCGATCCTGCGCGGCGACGACCCGCACCTGGTCGATCGCCTCACCATGCTGTGCGCGGCGGCGGCGCGGCGCTCCAGAGTGATCGCGGTCAAGCCGGAACTGACCGAGCGCGCCGATGCCTTGAGTGCGTCGCTCGCCGCGGGCGTCGGTGTGAAAGTCCCGGCCATGAGCGGTAAACATGGCACACGCGGCACCACGGACACACCGCCGGACGCCGCGGTGATCGCCGTGACCCACGGGGGCAGGGGCCGCCAGGACGAGCTGATCGCGACGGTTGGTGTTCTGCCGGAAAGCGCTGTTCTGGTCGCGGTGGTGTTGGCATGACCACGAGCGTCCGGCAGACCCGAGTCGGTCTCTCCCAGTTGCTCGCGGTGCTGGTCACGATCGTCGGCGCTGTCGCGGCGTGGCGCGCGCTCCAGCCCTCGTTGAACGCTCCGCTGCCGACGTTGGCCAATCAGTCCGAGGAGCGGATGCAGGACTTCCGGGACGCGCTGTACTTCCCGATCCGGGAATTTCTCGGCGGTGGCAACCCATACGACCCGGCCGCCATGTTCGCGCACTGGCCGGTGCGGCAGGACTTCAACCTCTACCAGCCCTATCACCTGGTGCTGCACCTACCGTTCGCGTTGCCGGGGTACCGAGTCGGCGCGGTGGCCTTCGCGGTGGTGTCGCTGCTCCTGTTGGTACTGCTGGCCTTCATGGCGGCCTCTCGGGTTCGACTCCGTGTTCCGTTCCCGATCCTGGTCGGCACGGGTGGGCTCGCCGCACTGCTGTTGACCAGCCAGGTCGGCAAGGCCCAGCTGTATGTCGGCCAGGTCAATCCCCTGGTGGCGGCGGGAGCGGCCGGTGCGCTCATGCTGCGTGGCAGCCATCCGCGCTGGGCGGCTGTGGCGCTCGCGGTGGCGTGGTTGAAGCCACAATTCGGGTTGCCGCTGGCGGTGCTGCTCTTCGCCCGTGGTTCACGCCGGGTCGTGCTGACCGGGACGGCCATCGCCGCGGCGGCGAGTCTGCCGGTAGTCGTGCTGCTGACGCTGCGCGGCGGCGGGATCGGCGCGTTCCTCGACGTGATCGCGGCGAACCTCGACCACGCCCGGAGCACCAGCTATGGCGCCGTGGATTCGCTGACCGCACAACGGATCGATTTGCCCGCCGTTCTGTTCCGCGTCACCGGATGGGTCGCGCCCGCAGCCGAGTTGATCGCGTTGGTCGTGGTGCTGGCGGCGAGCGCGGTGCTCGTTCGGCGACTCGATCGCGTCGGCGCCCCGGACACGAGTGCGATCGCCGACCTGCTCACCGGGTTGGCGGTCGTGGTGGCGGTCGTGCACCAGCCGGGTGATGTGCTGATCACGTTCCCCTCGATGGCGGTGGCCGCCGCTGTGTGGTGGCAGCGCAGAAGTCAACCGGGATGGCGACCGCTGGGGTGGACGATCCTGGTGTTGGCCGTGCCGTACGCGCACCTGCACGTGGTGGACTCGCTGATCGCTTCGGTTCTCGGCGCGCGAGCAGCGGTCACTGTCGACGGTGTCGCCGTGGTGATGTGCTGGATCATTGTGCTCGGATTCGCTTACCGTCTACTTCGGACGCCCGAGCGGGTTCGGTTGTGACCGGCAAGCTGGCGGCGGCGGCGATGCGCGGATCGCTGTGGCTGGCCGCGGTCAACCTGGTGAGCAAGGGCAGCCAGATCACGGTGACCCTGATGTTGGCCGCCTTCCTCGGCGAGGGAGACCTCGGGCTGGTGACCCTGGTGGTCTCGCTGGTCAACATCGGGCAGGTCGTGCAGGCGATGGGCGTCTACGACGTGATCAGCCGCACCGATCGCGACCCGCTGCGGATGGCGGGCACGGTCCTGACCCTGAGCGTCGGCGCGGGTGTCGCACTGGCGGCGGCTGTCGCGCTGGCGGCGCCGTGGATCGCGGTTCTGCTCGGCGCCCCCACGGCCACCCCCTTGATCCAACTCGCCGCCCTGAGCCTGCCGTTCACCGCGGCGGGCGGCGTGCAGATGGGGCTCATGCACCGCGACCTGGACTTCCGTCGCAGGCTGCTGCCGGACGGCGGCAGCGCGGTGCTCGGCGCGGTCGTGACGATCGTGCTCGCCTCGACCGGCTCCGGGCCGAGTTCGTTGGTCATCGGGCTGCTGTGCGCGGCGGTGGCCCAACCGATGCTGGGAATCCTCGCGGGCGTGCGGATTCGACCCCGCTGGGACCGGGACGCGGTGGCCGAGGCGACCCGGTGGATCGCGGTCGTCGGCCCGGCGGCGATCGTGGCGACGCTGCTGATCAATGTGGACTACCCGATGATCGGGCACATGCTGGGCCCGGACGCTGTCGGCGTCTACTCCCTGGCCTATCGGATCGCGTGGATGCCGTACATCATGGGCGCGATCGTGCTCGGTGCCGTCGCTTTTCCGGTCTACACCAAGCTGGTTCGGTCCGGGAGGCGGACCGCGCTGCCCGCCGCGGTGAGTCGGTTCACCCGCGCGACGGCTGTGGGGACAGGAGGTCTGTACCTCGCCGCGGCCGTGCTGAGCGACCGGGTCGTCCTGCTGGGCGAGCGGTGGAGCCCATCGGCGGATGTGCTGAGTCTGTTGTGCGTCTACGGATTGGCCATCAGCGTGGTGCACATCTGGTACGAGGCGATCAGGGCGGCGGGACATCCTCGGCGCTACTTGACTCTGCAACTCGTTCACCTCGGGTCGCTGGTCGTGGTGCTGGCCGTGGTGACTCGGCACGGTGTGCTCGCCGTCGCGGGCGCGCAGGCGGTCATCGCCGCGCTGCTGCTGCCGCTCACCTGGCGGACCATGGTCAAGTTGGAGCTCGCACCCAGCGCGCGCGAGGTGGCCGGGATCGCGCTCGGAGTGCTCGGCGCGGCCGGAGTCGCCGCGGTGCCGGTGTTGTTGCTCGACCAGGTGGGCTTCTTCGGCCCCGTCGATTCGTTCGCCGGCACGGTCGGGGCCGCCGCGGTGCTGCTCGTCGGGTATGCCCTCGGTGTCGTGCTCACCCAACGCGGCGCCCTCAGCGAACTGCGCCCGCGACGGGTGCGCTCTGCGACGTTCGGAGAACAGCGGTGAAGATCGTGCACGTGTCCCAACCGGTCGACGCGGGGGTCGCCTCGGTGATCCTGGCACTGGCCATCGACCAGCGAGAACGGGGGTGGCAGGTGTGCATCGTGTGTCCCCCGGGTGGATGGCTCGTCGACCGGGCCCGCGACCACGGGCTGACGATCCACCCTTGGCACGCGTCGCGGCAGCCTGGCCCCGGGTCGCTGGTCGAGGCATGGCGGCTGCGCGCGCTCCTGCGCCGTCTCGCGCCGGACGTCGTGCATCTGCACAGTTCCAAGGCAGGCTTGGCGGGGAGGCTGGCGCTGCGCGGACGGGTGCCGACGATCTTTCAGCCGCACCTGTGGTCGTTCCAGGCCGTCAACGGCGTGGTGCGCCTGCTCAGCCGTGGTTGGGAGAAGGTGGCCTCGCGGTGGACACACCAGTTGGTGTGCGTGAGTGACGACGAACTCGCCGACGGCCGCGCGGCCGGGGTGACCGCGCCCGCCGAGGTTGTCTGCAATGGCGTCGACACCGACCTTCTGCGCCCGAGCAGTCGACTGGCGGCGCGGCGGCGCCTGGGACTGCCGGAGAACGCGCCGCTCGCGGTGTGCGTCGGTCGGCTCGCCCACCTCAAGGGCCAGGACCAGTTCCTGGACGCGTGGCCGTCGGTGCTGGCCGAGGTGCCTCGGGCCGAGATGCTGCTGGTCGGGGACGGGCCGATGGCACAGACCTGGCGGTCGGGTCACCCGGTCGCCAGGCACGGGTCGGTGCGTTGGTGGGGACACGGGGTGGACGCCGCCGACTTCTACGCGGCCGCCGATGTCGTCGTGCTGCCGTCGCGGGCCGAAGGCATGGCGCTCGTGCCGTTGGAGGCGATGGCGTGTGGGCGCCCGGTGGTGGCCTTCGATGTCGGCGGGGTGCGGCAGAGCGTGGGTGACGCGGGCGCGATCCTGCCGCCGGGCGATCGGGTGGCGCTGGCGAGCGCCGTCGCCGCGCGGCTCGCCGACATCGAACTCGCCTCAGTGGAAGGCGCCAGAGGCAGGCGCCGCGTCGTGGACCTGTTCGACCATGGCCGGGTGGGCGACCAGTTCGCCATGCTGGTCGACAAGCTCGTCGACTCGAAGGTCAGCCGGTGACGCGCCCGCTGCGGGTCGCCTACCTGCTCACCCAGGACCGTGGTGGCCCGGTGGATGTGACCGTGCGGCTGGCGGGCGCGTTGCTCGCGGGTGGGGACACGGAAGTACGGATTTTCGGCCCGACCCCGGCGCGGGGGGCCGAGACGTTGACCGGACACCACCAGCGGATAGCGGTTCCCCGCAAGGGTGATCTCGGCGCCCGCCGCCGAGCGCGGGCCGTGCTGTGTGAGTGGCGGCCCGACGTCGTGCACGCCCAAGACCGGCGGGCCGGGCTGGTGGGCGCCGGGTTGAACCTGCTCAGTCGCGGCCCACGCGCGGTCGTGCACACCTATCACGGCGTCCCCGACGATGTGGGCGAAGCGTGGTTCCGCGGCGTCGCGACGGCGCCGTCGCCGTCGCGGTACACCAGGACTGTCCTGGCCGCCGACGCCATGGTCGCGCGAGCTGTAGCCCGCACGGTGGTGCCCGCGCCCGCGATGGGGCAGTTCCTGCGCACCCGCCTCCGAGTCCCGGACAAGCGGCTCGTGCACATCGACAACTGCGTGTCGCTGCCCGCGTGCCACCCGCCGACGGGTGCGGTGCGCGAGGTGGTGTTCGTCGGCTTGCTGGTGGAACGCAAGGGAATCCTCACCCTCCTCAAAGCACTGGCCCTCCCGGGCGTCATGCCGTCGGACGCGACCCTCACGGTCGTCGGCGACGGCCCGCAGCGCGCCGAGGCCGAGGCGGCGGCCAGACACTCCGCGCTGGCCGGTCGCGTCCGGTTCCTCGGCTTCCGCACCGACGTGGGCGAGCTGTTGCGGGCCGCGGACGCCCTCGCCCTGCCATCCACAATGGAACAGCAACCGCTCGCGGTCGCGGAGGCGATGGCCGCGGGCAAGCCCGTGGTGGCCACCGAGACCGGTGGTGTGGCGGACATGCTGACCGTCGCGGGCGCCGCCCGATACCTGTCAGCCCCCGGGGACATCCAGGGGCTGGCCGACCAACTGCGAGCCGTTTTCGCCGACCCGGACCCGGCCCGCACCGGGCGGCTACTCGCCGACAACGCCCACCGACGTTTCAGTCCCGAGGTCTGCGCCGAGCGTCACCTGGCGCTGTACCGAGACCTCCTTGATCACTAGGGCCATGGCCTGCGCGGGGTGGGAGTACGCGGTGACACCCACCCCGCGTCACCTGTTCTTCACCGGATCGATCGTCCAGGTGGTGATCAGGCACAGTCCGATCAGGCCAGCGCGATGGTGTACCCGCCGCCCGCGACGATCGCCTTGACGTCGGTGAGGGTGCTCACCTTCACCGGGCGCGTCCGGTTCTCGGTGGTGCCGTCACCGAGCTGGCCCGCGTCGTTGAGGCCCCATGCCCTGAGCGTGCCGTCCTCCATCAGCGCGACGGTGTGCCCGCCGGGCCCGAACTCGTTGCGGCCACCGCCACCGGCGATCACCTTGACTCCGCTGATGCCGCTCACCGGCGCGGGCAGGTTCCGGTTGTCCGTGGTGCCGTCACCGAGCTGGCCACTGTCGTTGTTGCCCCAGGCCCAGACGGTTCCGTCGGTGGCGACGACCAGGCTGTGGAAGTAGCCGCCGATGAAGGAGTCGATCTTGACGTCGTCGAGTCCCTTGACCCGTACGGGTTCCAGCCGTGTCTCGTTGGAACCGTCACCGACCTGGCCGCGGTCGTTGCGACCCCACGCCCACAGCTTGCCGTCCTCGGTCTTGGCCAGGGTGTGACCACCACCGCCCGCGACCTCGACGACACCGTCCAGGTTCACTCGGACCGGCGCCAAACGCGTCTCGGTGGTGCCGTCGCCCAAGCCGCCGAACAGGTTGTGGCCCCAAGTCCACACGCTGCCGTCGCGGCGCATGGCGACACTGTGGCCACCGCCCCACGCGATAGTCGACACGTCGGTCAGGTCCTTCACCTTGACCGGTCGGTTGCGGCTGTCACTGGTGCCGTCACCGAGATCGCCGCGGCCGTTGTGACCCCAGGCCCAGACGGTTCCGTCAGTGGCCAGCGCCAGAGTGTGACCGCCACCGCCGGAAAGGCTCACGATGTCTTCGAGGCCCTCCACCTTGGCCGGTACGGAACGGTTCTCGTTGGTACCGTCGCCGACCTGCCCGTGGTCGTTGCGGCCCCAGGCCCACACTGTCCGATCCGCCAACAGCACCACGCCCTGACCGCCGCCGCCGGTGATCGTCACGACGTCACCGAGACCGTCGAGCTTGGCGGGCAGGAGCCGGGAGTCGGTCGTACCGTCGCACTGCTGCCCGAAACCGTTGTCCCCCCAAATCCAAACGTTGCCGGTGTCAACGAGAGTTTCCGATTTCACGACTGTCATCACGACTCCTGTGTCATTGTCAACGCCGAATTCTTTCCCGTCAGCTCCACCACACCGAGCAGGTCTGTCACGACATGGTCTGCCCCGGCCGCGCGCAGCCCGGCCGCCTCGGTGGACGACACGGCGAACACGAGATCGGCGGTCCGCCGCGCGTTCGCCACATCAGTCGTCGACCCCGCCGTGACGACCATGACCTCGAACTCACATCCATAGCTCTCCCGCGCCTTTCTACGGGCGAGCGACACCTGCTCGGACCAGTTCTCGCTGTCCGAGCCGTAAACACCGACGTCGAGATCGAGATAGCGGTTGACACCAACCACATCGGTCTTGCGTCGCGCTTCCCCTTCATCCTCACCAGTGACCAGTGACAGCACAGCGTCGCCTTCGTGCCGCAGCAGGGCGAGCGCCTCGGCCGCGCCCGCGGAGCGACGCAGTTCACCCGTTTCGAGGAGGACACCATCGAGATCGAACAGCAGCAGTCGGCGTGCGACCATGACCCTCTTTCCTTGTCTCCGGTGTGTTTCGGGGTCGTGTCCCTGGTTTCACGTCCATTTGCTGGACTGACCCGGTACCAGGACACCCACGTCTGTCAGGATTCGGGGAAGGTCGTCCGCCAACCACGACTCGACCACCAGCCCGTCCACCACTCGGTGGACGTCGGTTCCACCGAGCTTGAAGGACTTGTCGGTCGGTGGATGGCCTTGCAGCGAGCCACGATGGGTTCCCTCGGCGACGAAAAGACTCGCGACGAGGTCGCCCTCCCCGAACAGTGCCTCGATCGTCACCCGGTAGTCGGGAAACGCGTCCCGCCACTGGCGGATCGCCATCTTGAACGCCTCCGGGCCGCGAGGAAGCGACAGCCCGGTCTTGTGCACGACACAGTCCTCGGAGAACAGCTCGCGCACGATGGCGAGATCACCACCGTTGACGACCTTGTCCGTGATGCGCCTGATCAACTCCTTGTTCTCGCCGTTCGTAGTCAACTCTCACCTCCATCTCGATCCGTCGCCAAGACTCCCCGATCACTTTCCTGATGTCATGGGGCAGCCGTCCCGGTCGGTTGAGGATTAGGGAACCGGTTTCCCCGGCGCGCGAGTTACCCGGCACACGAGACAGATGTCCCAGGTGGCTGGGAAATCTGCCCGAAGACCGGGAAGCGTCTCGCTTCACATCGCGACTTCGCCGACACTCGGTCCGACAAACCCGGTTGGTAGGGAGCAAAGGCCATGGTCAGTCGAAGGACGCTGCTACAAACGAGTCTGGGGGCCGTCGGCCTCGCCGCGGTGGGAGCACCTCCCCTGGCGCGGTCGACCACTGAGTCTCAGTCGGTGAAACACGCGGCACGGTGGGATCGGCTGCGCCGCTCCTTCACCGGCGACGTGGTGTTACCAGGCGACGCCGCCTACGCGCAAGCAAGACTGTTGGGAAACAAGACATTCGACAGTGTCCTTCCACGAGCGATCGCCTACTGCGAGACGCCTCAGGATGTACGCGCCTGTCTGCGTTTCGCGCAGGACCACGACATCAGGGTCGCTGTGCGCAGTGGTGGACACTCGGCCGCAGGCTACTCCATCACAACCGGCTTGGTGGTGGATGTTTCACGGCTCAACCGCGTAGATGTCGGCCGCTCGACGGTCACCCTCGGCCCTGGAGCACAGGGCGTCGACATCGTGACGACGTTGATGTCGAGTGGACTGACCGCGGTGACGGGAAACTGCGCGACGGTGTGCGCGGGTGGATACATCCAGGGCGGCGGCATCGGGCCGTTGGCGAGGAAATTCGGAGTGGCGAGCGACCAACTGGTCTCCGCTGACGTCGTGCTGCCCAACGGCCGTATCGGACGATGCTCGGCGGACCGGGAGCCCGACCTCTTCTGGGCCCTGCGCGGTGGCGGCGGCGGCAACTTCGGCGTGGTGACCGGCTACGAGATCAAACCCGTCAGCGTCGCGCGGATGGTCAGCTTCAGCCTCACCTGGTCGTGGGCACACGCGGCGGAGGTGATCGCCGCCTACCTGCCGTGGCTCGAACGGGCACCGGACGACCTGACCGCGAACCTGACCGTGATGAACCAGAACGCGGCACCGGGAACACAGCCGACGGTACTGGTGTCGGGCAGCTGGTTGGGCGGCGATCCGGCGAGCCTGGATCCATGGCTGAACGAACTCGTCTCGGCGATCGGCGCGCGACCGGTGAGCCGGGCCGCGGACGACTTGACCTACCACCAGGCGATGATGCGAATGTTCGGCTGTGGCACCAAAACCGTGGACCAGTGCCATCGCGTCGGCTACAACCCCGAGGGAATGCTGGAGCGGCAAGGCTTCGTGGTGGCGCGTGGTCGGTTGTTGACGGGAACGATGAGCTCCACCGCGATCGGTGAGGCGTTGACCGCGTTCGAGGCCAACCCGGTCGCGGGCCAGTTCCGCGTCATGAGTTGGGGCGGACTCGGTGGGCAGATCAACCGGACCGCTCGGACCGCGACGGCGTATGTGCACCGTGGCGCACAGCACTACTTCAACTTCACCGCCGGGCTGCGCACTGATGCTCCGACCCAGGATGAGAAGGCGGCCGTCGAGAGTTGGACCGATGGCGGCTTCGCCGTGGCCGAACGATATGGCGACGGTGAGGGTCAGGTGAACTTTATCGATTCAAGGCTGCCGGATTGGCGTCACGCCTACTACGGCGAGAACTACGACAGGCTGCTTCAGGCCAAGCGCCGCTACGACCCGTTCGACTTCTTCCGCTTCCCCCAAGGAATCGGGCGCTAGCAGCCTCGTGAGTGGTTGGTGATTCAGGCGGACCGCCTCATCCTGCCCAACCACTCACGAGGTACCCAGCTCGACCGCCAGATCCACGCGTGCGCCACCAGGCTGACGAGAATGAACGCGAGGGGCGTCAACCAGAAGTACGGCGCGTTGGCGAAAGACCACTGCACCACCAGAAGCGCGGAGAGCACCACCGCGATCAAGGCATGCAGGGTGAGCCAGATCTTCACTTTCCGCGACGGTAAGCCGGTCGCGGCAGGAGCTCCCGGCGCGATCGGCTCCGTCGGCAGGTCCGCGACGAGCCAGTGCAGCTCGTACAGGTAGGTCGCGGAGTAGGCGTAGGCCAGGCGCCGGTCGGCTTCGGCGAGGGTCAAGCGCCCTTCGCCGTTGGCGGACTCGATGCGGTGGGCGAACACTTCCCGCTCCTCGTCGGAGGCGCGAATCCCGTGTGGTCGAGCGGGGTTGATTCTCATGGCTTTATCCTGCGGTAACACGGGCTTGACCACATCGTCCCGGCGGCGGCACCTCGTGCACGCCTCCCTACGACAATCCGTTAACGCAATACCCCCGTTTACGTAGTTTCGGGGACACGATCATGGTCGTCCCGGCCCCGGCAACGGGTGTTCCTTCAGGAACGACACGGTGATCAGGGCGAGCCCTGCGATCACCGTCGCGACGAGGTAGACCGTGCCGACGGAATCCGCGACACCACTGATGATCGCGTCCCGCGCGTCAGCGGGCAGTCGCTGGATCTCGGCGGGGCTGGACTGCACCGTGTGCGCGTCGAGACCGTTCGCGCCGACGGTGAGCGGCGACTGGGTCAGCCAGGAGTTGAGCCCTCCCGAGAAGACCGAGCCGAACACCGCGGCGCCGATGGAGGCACCGAGCGAGCGGAAGAAGTTGGCGGACGCGGTGGCGATGCCGATGTCGCGACGCTCGGCGCCGCTCTGGACGGCGATCACCAGAACCTGGGTCACCAGACCGAAACCGAGGCCGAACACCAACATGTAGAGCGTGAGCGTCACCTGGGAAGTGGAAGGCGAGATCCGGGAGAGTAGGAAGATCACCGTGGTGGTGATCACGAGGCCGATGATCGGGAAATGTCGATAACGTCCGGTCTTGGCGATCAACCGTCCGGATAGGACAGTGGAGATGGTGATCCCGATCGTCATCGGCAGCAGCAATAGACCGGAACTCGTAGCACTCGCGCCGACCACGATCTGCAGGAACAGCGGCGTGAAAATCAAGACCGCGAACAACATGCAGGTGGACAGGAACAGCGTGAGCGCGACGATGACGAAGACGGGATTGCGAAACAGTCGAGGGGGCAGGATCGGCTCGGCGGATCGCCGCTCGCACAACACGAACACGACGAACAGCACGACCGCGGCGGCGATCAGCCCGATGATCTCGGGCGAACCCCAGGAACGCTGTCGTCCTCCCCATTCGGTGACCAGCAGCAGGCAGACAACGCCGCCGGTGAGCAACGCGGCGCCCGGATAGTCGATCGTCCGCTCGGTACGCTTTTGCGGAAGCTTCAGTTTCACGAAGATGACCGCGAGCGCGATGGCGCCGATCGGCAGGTTGACGTAGAACACCCAGCGCCATGACGTGACATCGACGAGCAGTCCGCCGAGCAGCGGGCCCACCACACTGGCCAGCGTGAACACCAGTTGCAGATAACCTTGGTACCGCCCACGTTCTCGTGGTGACACGACGTCCGCGATCACGGCCATGGCCAACGTCATCATGCCGCCCGCCCCAAGCCCTTGGCAGGCGCGGAACGCGATGAGCTGACCGATGTCCTGGGCGAGACCGGCCAGCGCCGAGCCCGCGAGGAAGACCACGATCGCGAACAGGAAAAGTCTCTTCCTGCCGTAAAGGTCGCTGCTACGGCCCCATAGTGGCGTACTGGCGGCCGAAGCAAGGTGGTAGACGGTGATGATCCAGGACAGCTTGTCGAGGCCGCCGAGGTCGCCGGAGATCGCGGGCAGCGCCGTCGCGATGATCGTCTGGTCGAGCGATGCCAGGAACATGGCGAGCGCCAGACCGCAGAACACGATCATGAGCCGACGCTTGCCAGGTTCGACCGACACCCGCTCGGGAGCGGCTATGTCAACGCCCCAGGAGTCAGCACGATCTTTCCGGTTACCGACCCGCGTTCCAGGTCGCGCTGCGCGTCGGCGGCGTCCTCCAGTGGGACCGTCCTGGCGATGATCGGCGAGATCTTCCCCTCTGCCAACAAAGTCAGCACCGCGGAGAGATCCTCGCGGTAGGCGGTGGGTTCCGACTTCTCCAGGCTCCACGCGTTGTAGAACAGGCTCCGCTTGCCGTTCGGGATCAGCTTGGGCAGCACGATCCCACCGAGGAACCCCCTTGCGCCGACCGCCTTGTTCGGCTTCCCGT
>JALZNB010000531.1 GCA_030857905.1 Actinomycetota bacterium | reverse complement strand
GGGCCTCCCGAGGAGGCCCGGCCGACTACTCCGGGATCACCTACCAGCGGCTGCGCGCGGGGGAGGCGTTGCACTGGCCCGTCCCGGCCACCGACCACCCAGGCACCCCGCGCCTGTTCCTCGACCGATTCGCCCACCCCGACGGCCGCGCCAACTTCGCCGCGGTCGACCACAGCGGACCCGCCGAACCGGCCGACGACGAGTACCCGCTGCTCGCGACCACCGGCCGCGTCGCGCAGCACTACCAATCCGGCGCGCAGACCCGGTTGGTCGCCGAACTGATGAACGCCGTGCCGGAGGTCTTCGTCGAGGTCCACCCGGACACCGCGGCCCGGTTCGGCCTCGCCGACGGCGACCTGGCCACGGTCACCTCGCGGCGTGGGTCGATGCGGGCCAGGGTGCGCGGGCTCGCGACCATGCGCGTGGACACCGTGTTCCTGCCCTTTCACTTCCCCGGTGAGCAGAGCGCGAACCTGCTGACGAACCCGGCGCTCGACCCGACCAGCCGGATGCCCGAGTTCAAGGTGTGTGCCGTTCGACTGGAGGTCTCATGAGCGCGCGGCGGGTGGTCGTCGTCGGCTACGGGATGGCGGGCGCGCGGCTCGCCGACGAGATCCGCCTGCGTGATCCGGACGCCGAACGGACCGAGGTGACCGTGATCGGCGCGGAGCGGCACGCCGCGTACAACCGGGTGCTGCTCTCGGCCGTGGTGGCCGGGACCATGACCCCGGACTCGGTTCGGCTCCACGACGCCGACTGGGCGATCACCCGCGATGTCGACCTGCGCCTGGGTGTGTCCGTGCTGGCCATCGACCGCGTGGCCCGCCGGGTGCTGTTGTCCGATGAGTCCACTGTGGAGTATGACGCGCTCGTGCTGGCCACCGGCAGCCGCTCGTGGGTGCCGCCGACCGATGGTCTGCTCACCGAAGACGGCACGTTGGCGCCCGGTGTCGTCACCTTCCGCGACTTGGACGACTGTGCCGCCATCGTCGCGCACGCCAGACCGGGGGCGCCCGTGGTGGTCCTCGGCGGTGGTCTGCTCGGCCTGGAAGCCGCGCGCGGACTGGTGGGTCGGGGAAGCATGGTCACGGTCGTGCATCCGGTGGGGCACCTCATGGAACGTCAACTCGACCCGGCGGCAGGCGCGGTGCTGGCCCGCACCCTCGGCGCGTTGGGCATCGACTTCCGCCTCGGCAGGCTCGCCGCCCGGTACGTCCCAGGGGATGGCCTGAAACTGGACGACGGCACCCACGTCGCGGCCGACCTCGTCGTCGTGTCCGCGGGTGTACGCGCGGACACCGATCTCGCCACGTCGATCGGGCTCGCCGTCGACGGGGGCGTCGTGGTCGACGACGCCCTGCGCACCAGCGATCCGCGCATCCACGCACTCGGCGACTGCGCGGCCCACCCGGAGGCCGTATCCGGGCTCGTGCAACCCGCGTGGGAGCAGGCCAAAGTCCTCGCCGACCTGCTCACGGGCACCAACTCGGCCGCCAGATATCGCGGCACACCGGTCGTCACCCGGCTCAAGGCGAAAGGCATCGACCTCGCCGCGCTCGGCGACGTCCACGCCGACCTGGACAGCACCGACGCCGAAGTGTTGTGCCTCAACGATCCCGTGCGCGGCCGCTACGCCAAACTCGTGATCCGCGACGAGCGGGTGGCGGGCGCCATCCTGCTCGGCGCCCCGGACGCCGCCGCCACCATCACCCAACTCTTCGACGCGGGAACCCCGGCGCCGACAGACCGGCTCGGTCTGCTGCTCGGTCGGCTGGTGGCCGCGACCGATTCGGCCACGCCGGTCGACCTGCCCGAATCATCGGTGGTGTGCCGATGCAACATGGTCACCAAGGGCCACATCGTCACCGCGTGGCGCGAAGGCTCGGAATCGGTCACCGACCTCGCCGCGATCACCCGCGCCACGACCGGCTGCGGTAGTTGCCGAGACGCCGTCCGCGGCATCGCCGACTGGCTCGCCAAAACGTGACCTCGCGGTAGGGCGTCCGCGTGGTGTGAATATCGTCCCGTGATCGTCATCGCGTGCCGTACCAAGAAACCAACACTCTCTAGCGTTGCCGAACGCAACCCAGGAGGAAGACGTCCATGAGTCGCCCCGCCACCCTGCCGACGCCATCGGTCGCCCGTCGAGGCCGCCGGTGGATCGACCACTGGGAGCCCGAGGACGAACGATTCTGGGCGCACACCGGCAAACGCGTCGCCCGGCGCAACCTGATCTTCTCGATTTTCGCCGAGCACCTCGGTTTCTCGATCTGGGTGCTCTGGTCGGTCGTCGTGCTCAACCTGTCGAACGCGGGTTTCGGCGGCGGAACTCCGTTCACCCCGAGCGAACTGTTCTGGTTGACTGCCGTCCCGAACCTGGTCGGCGCCGCGCTGCGCATCCCGTACACCTTCGCCGTGCCGAAGCTCGGCGGTCGCATGTGGACGACGATCAGCGCGGCGCTGTTGCTGATCCCGACCGGACTGCTCGCGGCGATGGTCCACTTCGATTACGTGCGGGCACAATCGCACGACACCCAGTTCACGATCATGCTGCTGGTCGCCGCCTTCGCGGGCCTCGGTGGCGGCAACTTCTCCTCGTCGATGGCGAACATCTCGTTCTTCTACCCGGAAAAGCGCAAAGGTCTCGCCCTCGGTCTCAACGCGGCGGGCGGCAACCTCGGCGTCGCCGTGGTCCAGCTCCTGACCCCCCTGGTGATCATCATCGGGGTGCCGTACGCCATCGCGAAAAATCCGGTCCACCCGGTGCACCTCGCCTACGCGGGCATCATGTGGATGCCGTTCATCATCGCGGCCACGCTGTGCGCGTGGTTCTTCATGGACAGCCTGACGATGGCCAAGTCCGACACCAAGTCCTACCTGACCTGCCTGCGGCAGCCGCAGACCTGGGTGATGTCGATCCTCTACATCGGCACCTTCGGCTCGTTCATCGGCTTCTCGTTCGCGCTGCCGCTGGTGATCAAGCTGACCTTCCCGCACTTCCTCGCCGACCACCCGTTCATCGGCACCTACCTGGCGGGCCTGGGCTTTCTCGGCGCGTTGATCGGCTCCTTCACCCGCCCGCTCGGCGGCTGGCTCTCGGACCGGATCGGCGGCGCGCGGGTGACCCTGTCGGTGTTCATCGCGATGGCGGCACTGACACTGCTCGCGATATACGGGGTCTCCGAGCGCAGCTTCACCATCTTCTTCGGGTCGTACCTGGTCATCTTCGCGCTGTCCGGAGCGGGCAACGGCTCGACCTACCGGATGATCCCCGTCATCTTCGGGGCCCTGGGTCGGAGGGAGGCCGCGAGCACCGGCACCGACCCGGCCGCGACCGCGATCCGCTTCAAACGGGAGGCCGCGGCCGTCATCGGCATCACCGGCGCGATCGGCGCGTTCGGTGGCTTCCTTGTCCAACAGGTGTTCCGCATCGCCAGTGTGCCGGTGAGCGAGGCGGTCGCCGCGGCGAAGACCATCGAGGCCAAGGAAGCGGCGGCGGCGGCCAACGCGCACTGGTCGGCATCGGCCCTGGGCATCTTCGTCGCCGGATACGTGATCTGCGCCTTGGTGACGTGGTTCTGCTACCTCCGCCGCACTCGCGAGGACTCCCGCGTCCCCAGCCTGGCCCACGCGGGGGTATAGCGGGCATTCGGACTCCCACCCTGGCCGGAATGTGCCGGTCGGACGGGTACCTACGACAGGGCGGTCTCCACTCCGCGCTCTGGCCATACTCAAGCGCGCCGCACGACACTGTTGTTGCCCTGTCGTCTGTTCTCGCCGAATCGGAGTTCCACTCGATGAACCGTGTTCGAAGGACTGCCCTGGCCGTCGCCGCCGCCCTGGTGTGCGGCCTGTCCGTCACCGGCCCCGCCGGGGCCGAGCCGACAGCGCTTGCCTGCGACTACCCCTCGCAGATCCTCAACCTGACGAACTGGAAGGTCACGCTGCCCATCGGCGAGTCGGAGAGCCCCAAGGAGGTCAAGCAGCCCACCTTGGCCACCTACGCCATCTCACCGTGGTTCAAGGTCACGTCCACGTGTGACGGCGTCCAGTTCCGGGCGCCGGTCAACGGGGTGACCACCAGCGGTTCGAGCTACCCGCGCTCGGAGCTTCGGGAGATGAAGAACAACGGCGCGGACAACGCGAGCTGGTCGTCCGGGTCCGGTACGCACACCCTGATCCTGTCCCAATCGATCAAGAACCTGCCCGCGGTCAAGCCGCATGTGGTGGCGGGCCAGATCCACGACGGCGATGACGACGTCTCGGTGTTCCGGCTGGAAGGCAGCAAGCTCTACGTCACCAACGGCGACAACAGCCACCACAAGCTCGTCACCAGCGGCTACGTGCTTGGTACCAAGTTCGAGGCCAAGTTCGTGGTGAGTGGCGGGCAGATCAAGGCGTACTACAACGGCGTGCTGCAGACCACCATCACCAAGAGCTTCTCCGGCTACTTCAAGGCGGGCGCCTACACGCAGGCGAACTGCGACAACTCATCGCCGTGCGGGAGCGACAACTTCGGCCAGGTCATGATCTACAAAGCGACCGTCACCCACAGCTGACCTCACGCCACGTCGTCCGGCAACGAGTCGAAGATCGTCTCGGTGAGCCGTTGCGCCACCTCGCACGGCGGCTCGACACCCTCATAGGTTCCCAGCACGGTCAGGTGCGACCCGTGCTGGTGCGCGGGCTTGTCGCCGGCGAGCGCCACCGAGTATCCGCAGTCCTTGCGATCGGATGCGCCGACGTGGTAGGCCGTGTTGCCGAAAA
The DNA here is from genome assembly GCA_030857905.1 of Actinomycetota bacterium. GTDB lineage: Bacteria > Actinomycetota > Actinomycetes > Mycobacteriales > Pseudonocardiaceae > Actinokineospora. Next base: position 15,643 of record JALZNB010000531.1, on the reverse strand, counting down.
GTTCGCCGATCGGCTGGAAACTCGGTGTACCCGGCGGTTCCGCGCGAAAGAACACCGACGCGCTGGTCGTCATCCGGGTGTAGGGCAGGCTGTAGCGGCACAGTTCGGCGGTGGACTGGTCTTCCATGACCGTCGCCTTGAGCCCGGTCGCCCGGTACAACTCGGGCAGGAACTCCACGCAGTCCAGTACCAGGGACACTTCTTTCGGTTGGCGCACAGTCACTTGCGCCGCATCGTCGGCAAGCGGTTCAGGGGCGGGCGGCGGCGACGGCGCGTTGGTGGTGGCCGGTTCGGGGCCTACGGCGGGGGTGGCGCACGCGGGGAGGACGAGCGCGGCCAGCAGTACGACAGCAAGCGCGGTGATTCGGGGGAGCACGCGCACGACCGTAAGGGCTGTGGGCTCCATATACCCAAGCCGTACGAGGCATTTCCACCGATCGTGGACCTCGTCACCCGCACGTGAGACAGCCCGGCACGGAGAGGAGTCCGTCACCGGCCGCAGGCTCGCCGAAGTTCGTGCGTCCCGACGCTCAAGCCGCCGCTCCAAGGCCTTGTGTGATTACTTCGGACAGTCGCGTGCCACGTTGTTCGTCCGAGTCACTACGTCGTGGTCCACGATGATCAGGTTCACCCCTGGCCAACGTCGACCCCTTCGGCGTGTCCAGAGGTGCCGGTCGTCGCCTTACCCAGGCTTCGACCAGCGGACCGGCAGGCGCCCTGACGACCCGGACATGACGGTGGCCACGTATCCAGTGCGAGTATGTGATGCGATGATCCTGTTGGGGCAGACATGACCGTGCTCCTGGAGGTGTTCGTGGTGTCCGATACGCCGCTCGCGGGGTACACGATCGGCGTCACCGCCGCGCGCCGTGCCGACGAGCTTGGTGCGCTGATGGAACGACGCGGCGCGACCGTGCTGCACGGTCCGGCGATCCGGATCATTCCGCTCGCCGACGACAGCGAGTTGCGCGCCGCCACGACAAACCTGCTGAGCGGCCCGGTCGATGTGGCCGTCGCCACTACCGGGATCGGTTTTCGCGGGTGGGTCGAGGCGGCGGAGGACTGGGGTCTCGGCGCGCGCCTGATCGACACGCTCCGGTCGGCGCAAGTGCTGGCGCGCGGCCCGAAGGCGAAAGGCGCCGTCCGCGCTGTCGGATTGGTCGAGGCGTGGTCGCCGGAGTCGGAGGCCAGCGCCGAGTTGCTGACCTACCTGCTGAAGTCCGGTGTGGACGGCAAGCGGATCGCGGTGCAACTACACGGCGAACCGTTGCGCGAGTTCGTGTACGCGTTGCGGGAGGCGGGCGCCGACGTGGTGGAGATCCCGGTCTACCGCTGGACCGGCCCGATCGATCCCGCGCCGCTGGACCGGCTGATCGACGCCGTGCTCGCGGGCCAGGTCGACGCGTTGACCTTCACCAGTGCGCCTGCCGCAACCAACGTCCTCAAGACCGCTGAACTCTCAGGACGGTTGGACGGATTGCTCACCGCCCTACGGGGACGTGTCCTCGCCGTCGGTGTCGGCTCGATCACCGCCGGTCCGTTGACCGACCTCGGGATCGAAGTCGTATGCCCCCAGCGGGCCAGGATCGGGGCCCTCGTCAGGGAACTCGCGCGGGCACTGCCCGAACGCGCCCCCAAAGTCGAGGTGGGTGGGCATCACATCGAATTACGTGGCCAGGCGGTGATCGTCGACGGCGAGCTGCGCCCGGTGCCTCCCGCGCCGATGGCGGTGCTGCGCGCGCTGGCCGAGGAACCAGGTCGAGTGCTCTCCCGCCCGGCGCTGGCCGGGGTGCTGCCCACGCATCCTGGGCGAGAGTCCGCAGTGGACGAGCACGCGGTGGAGACCGCCGTTGACGGGCTCAGGTCGGCGTTGGGCGATCCCACCCTGGTGCTCACGGTCGCCGAGCACGGCTACCGGCTGGCAGACCGGTGACGCTGGTTCTCGTTGCCCGCACCAAAGTGGGTGAGGGGCACGCGCGTCTCACGCCCCTGCCAGCCAGGGCCGAGGGTTGCTGAGAGTGCCGGTCGAGGTGGCATTCGGCAACGTCGATCACCAACTCCTCGGCGACTTCTGTGGTCGCGGTGGCCGTTGCCCGCGACATACGGGCAGGATCGGGACGAGCCGCTGTGGCTGGGGTCGGTGACCAGCGACCAGAAGTCCTCGGGCGAGCGGACGCCATGGTGATTCGTCGGCCTCGCCTGCACCGCCGGGGATCTCCCAATTCTGATGTGGCAACGATTCTGCGGTCCTGTCGGGCCAGATGGTCGTTGTCCCGGCATTCCTCGCCCCTGGGATCACGTGCGGGTCAGGTCCGTCCGGGGTCTCCCGTCCCGGGGCACCTGGATCTGCACGTTCACCGCCACGCGGCACGATCGTTTCATTATCCCATTGTTCAACAATAACTTTGTTGAACAATGGGATAATCGAACGGTTCACTTGTTGACTTGAGGGGCACGAGGCCGCCAGGGACCAGTTGACCACGGCCGACACCACTGGCCACTGGGCTAGTCGAGTTGCCGGTAGGCCATCGAGACCTGTCGCAGCCACGACACCTCGGCCACGAACGTCGTGGCGTCACGGTCGTCGAACCCGCCTGTGTCCTGGCTGTTCTCCGGGATGTGGCCCGCGTCTTTTGCCCGGATCGCCTGTTTGATCTTCGCCGCTTCGATGAACGCCTGCCGTGTTTCGGCCGAGCCGCTGTTCGTGGTCCAGGCCGTCGAGTCCGACCTGTCCATGTAGGGGCGCAGCGCCCGCCAGCCGTCCCTGATCTCGATCACCCGCCGGTGGAGGCGGTAGCGCAGGTCGGAGACCGACGAGTTCGGCGGCTCCAGCGCGATCCCGGGTGATGACTCGTAAATCGAGTGCCACAACGGATAGAGAGCCTTGTACGACGCGTAGTTGTGCATCCACGCGACCGCGTTCGACACGTGGATTCCCCACGACGGCATGGTCAGGCCGACCGAGAGGATGATGATGCCGATCGCGCTCAGAATGGACGAGATGATCTGCCAGCCGCCGATGTCGAACCCGAGCAGCGGACTGACGATGTTGACCGTCCGCGCGAGGCAGTAGAGGAACAGCACCACCGCGCCGACCGCGAGCAGTCGCAACGCGCGGCGCAGCCACGGTTTCGACGTGCTCCTCGCGTATGGCAGGCACTGTCGGAAAATGGTCACGCACGGGACGGCCTGCGAGACGATGAAGATCAGCAGATAGGTCAACACGATGGGTTGACTGCTGCCGGTCGCGAACTCGTCGCGGTGCAGTCCCGGCCCACCGGCGAGGAAGAACAGGCCGGTGAGCAGGAGTTCGAGGCCGATGCCGAGCAGGAGCCACCACCGGATCGTCCGGGTGACCTCGGACAGGGGATTCGCCCACTGCAACAACAGGATCTGGGCGCTGACGCAGAACGCGACAGCGGACACGTGCATGATCAGGATGGCGAGGTTGCGCACGCCGAGAAAAGCGTCCGAACTCAACGCGATCGCGCCCATCGAAAAGGTCAGGCACTGGAACACGAGGGTGACCATCAAGGTCACGTACGTGATGTCGCGCCAACTCCGGCGAATCTGAACGAGCTTATACAGAAACGCGACATAGGATGACACCGCCGAAAGCAGGAAACCTGCGACCTTGATCGTATCCATCGCGCGCCCTTCAGTGCCGGACCCGAAACTATTTCTGGTCGCCGTCCAACGGAACGACCAAGCCGACGTTTTCCGCCGCGACGGCGATCGCGTAGTCGAAGAACGCGGCCTGGTCGCGGACGCTGTCGTGGGTGCGGCTGAACACCTCGAAGATCAGCAGGCCGATCAGGTTGCTCCACAGCACGATCCCGCGCTCGATGAGATCGGGGAACGGCTCGCCGGGCAGGCCGCCGAACAGGGCCACCGCCTCGTCCCGGATCAGGGGCGGTCCGGGAATGGCTCGCGCGGGCGGGGTCAGGGAGCCTTCCTCAAGTGCCGACCGCAGCACCGCGGCCAACACCGCGGGGGTCCGGGAGGCGGGGCCGACGGTGTCCGCGGGCGCGTCGTAGCCGGGAACCGGTGAGCCGTAGAGCAACGCGAATTCGGCGGGATTGGCGATCGACCAACTCCGCAGGCCGCGGGCCCCAGCCAACAATCGGGCCCCGGGACTCTTTTCCCTGGCGCCGAGTTCGGCCCGTTCCAATTCGCCGCCGGAAGCGTTGTAGGCGTCGATTAGCAACGCGGTCAACAGCTCGTCGCGGTGTCCGAAATGTGCCTCGACCTCGGCGATGGTCAGCCCGCTCCCACTCGCGACCGCGTCGAGGGTGAGTCCGTGCGCTCCGACCTCCGCGAGGTGCGTGCGGGCGGTTGACTTGACAAGCTCAAGGACCTGATCATCAGGGCGAGCGGAAGCGTCCATGATACCCGACCGTACACCACCTTCGGACCGCCGAAAAGAGCGCGGGCAAGGTCAACGCGTGCTTTCGAATAGGTCACATGTCTATTGGTTGGGAAAGTCCGACTAAGGTGGCGCCATGAGTTTCCATCTTGTAATCGGATACAGACCAGCCGGTGCGGAGACCGCCCGGCAGCTCGCCGCACAGGGCACCGAGGTTCGCGTCGTCACCCGCTCGACCCGTCCCGTCGAGCCGGGGATCGACCATGTCGCACTCGATGTGACCGACACCACGGGCCTGATCGGTGTCGCCGAGGGCGCGGTCGCCATCCACAACTGCGCGGCTCCGCCGTTGCACAGGTGGTCGGCGGAGTGGCCGCCGCTCGCGGCGTCGGTCACCGCGGCCGCCGAGGCGTCCGGCGCGGTGCTCGTCATGCTGGGCAACCTGTACGGGTACGGCCCGGTCGACGGGGAGATCACCGAGGACCTGCCGATGAAGCCGGCGGGCGCGGATCTGGGAAAACGCCCGGGAGGCACACGTGAGCGGCCGCATCCGGGCGGTCGAGGTGCGCGCGTCGGACTTCTTCGGACCTGGCGTGACAGACGGCGGGCACTTGGCGGGCCGGGTGGTGCCGTCGGTGTTGCGGGGCAAATCCGTTCAGGTTCTTGGCGATCCCGACACGCCACACAGTTGGACCTATGTCCCTGATGTGGCGCGGGCCCTTGTCGGGGTGGCCACCGACGAGCGGGCGTGGGGACGTGCGTGGCACGTGCCGACAGCGCCGCCACTGTCCACCCGAGCGATGGTGACGCGGCTCGCGACCGAGGCCGGGGTGACCGATGTCGCGGTGCGGCGGCTGCCGCCGGTACTGCTGAGGGCAATGGGGCTGGTTTCGCCGCTGTTGCGGGAACTCCAGGAGGTCCGCTATCAGTTCGATCGACCGTTCGTCGTGGACTCCTCCGCCTACACCGCGCGATTCGGCGAGCGGGCGACGCCGGTGGACGAGCAGGTCACCGCGACTGTCGACTGGTGGCGCCGACGTATTGCCGCAGCGGGCTGACGCCCGATATCTCCGTTCCGCCAAAAGATCACGGCAACCTTCGGTAGGGTTTCACAATGGTTTCCTCGGAATCGTCGACCAACGGACGCGACATCGCGATCGTCGGAATGGGATGCCGCTTTCCCGGTGCCCGAAACATCAACGAGTACTGGCGACTGCTCCGCGATCCAGAACCCCAGTTCGCGGCCGTTCCCGATTCGCGCTGGCGTCGTGATTCCTTTCTGAGCGATGATTTCCGAGACCTGTATTCGACGTATACCGACACGATGGCCCTGCTGAACGATGTCGGTGCTTTCGACGCGGCGCACTACAAGATCCCACCCCGGCGGGCGAAGTCGATGGACCCGCAGCACCGCGTGCTGATCGACCTCGCCCGCGAGGCGATCCAGGACGCGGGGTGGGAAGCCGACGGTTTCGACAGCGCGGACACCTCGGTGATCATGGCGTTGAGCGAGAGCGGCTACCGCGAGATCAGCACGATGAACATCCGCCTGCGACAGCTCGCGGGTGGCGAGTTCGGCAGGCCCGCGCCGGAGGTGGCGGACACCGCGTCCGCCGTCGGCGGGTTTCACGGCACCGCGTTGGCCGGGCTGTTGCTGAACATGGGGCCCAGCGCCGTCAGCTCGGTCTTCGACCTCGGCGGTGAGAGCTACGCGCTCGACGCGGCCTGTTCCGGTGGGCTCGCCGCGGTGGCGATCGCCGTGACCGCCCTGCGCGCGGGCCGGTGTCGGATCGCCATCGCCGGTGGAGCCCAGCTCGTCCTCACCCCCGATCTGCTGATCGGTCTGTGCCGGATCGGCGCCATCTCCCCGAGTGGGCAGTGCCGTCCGTTCGACGTGAACGCCAACGGGTTCGTCCTCGGCGAGGGGGCCGGGGTGCTGGTGTTGCGGCCGCTCGCCGACGCCGAAGCGGCGGGCGATCGGGTCTACGCGGTCATTCGCGGAGCGGGGACGTCGAACGACGGCATGGTGAAGGGCGGCATGACGCCACAGCGGGGTGGCCAGCTCCTCGCCCTGCGCCGGGCGTACGCGGACGCGGGTTTGCCCGCCGGGGCCGTGGACTACATCGAGGCGCACGGGACGGGGACGACTGTGGGCGACCGGGTTGAGGTCGCCGCGCTGCGAGAGCTTCGTGGCGCGGACGCGTCGCCCGCCTACCTCGGTGCGGTCAAAGCCGTGGTCGGGCATTCCCTTGGTACATCCGGGATCGCCGGTCTCATCAAGACGGTCTTGAGCGTGCACAAGGGCCAGATCGTTCCGCAGCCCGATACTGAGCCCGCCGGTCACCTTGGGCTTGAGGCCGCGCGGCTGCGAATCCCGACGAGTCTGACCGAATGGCCCACCAGTGGGCCGAGACGCGCAGGTGTGAGCGCGTTCGGCTTCGGCGGTACGAATGTCCACTTGGTACTGGAAGAAGCCGCCACGGCACCGGTGACGGCGACCTCGCGTGCACAGATGCTCGTTCTCAGCGCGCGAGACCGCCCTGGTCTGGCCACGTACGCGCGGGCCGTGGCGAACACCATTTCCGCCGACGCGCTCAAGTTGGCCGAGGTCGCCGCCACGCTGGCGCGCCGGTCGTCGTTCACCGAGCGGCTGGTGATCGTCGCCGACGGCGAGACAGATGCGATCACCCGACTCGTCGCGGCGTCGAAGGCTCTCGACGCTGGTCACACCGGGGAGCTCCGGCCCGGCGCGGTGGCGAGCAGTGTGTCGCGGACGGCCGGACACATCGCCGACCTGACCGCCTCCGCTGCCCTGTCCGTCACCGACTTATCCGAGCTGGCCAGGGCAACCGCGTCCGGTGCGGCTTTGCGGGTGATCACCGATCGCCTACCCCCGTGCACACTGCCGCCGAGTCCGCTGAGCCCGCGACGCCATTGGATCGTGGACGAGACGAAACTTGTCGGTGGTCCGATTCCCGAGCTGTACCAGCCAGAACCCTCGTCGATGCCGCAAGAAACCCCTGACGTGTCGGACGTCTTCTCGGTGGTGCTCGAAGAGGTCGCGCGAACCAGCGCGTTCCCGGTGACCGATCTTCAGGCGCAGCACTGCCTTGTGGCCGACCTCGGGTTCGATTCGCTGATGACACACTCGCTTGAGGTCAACCTGCGCAAGCGTTTTCCGCTGATCCCCATCGTGATCGACGTCGACCGGGGACTCACGATCGACGCCCTGGTCTCCAGCATCGACCCGGACTGTCGAATCGCGGCGCCCAGCGCGGCCCATCGCGACGAGACACCGTTCGCCTGGAACCCGGCGACGGCCCGCATCGACGAGTTCCCCGAAGTCGCGGCGCTCGACGAGCGGCTGCGGCAGGTGGGGTCCCTTGGTCTGCCCAACCCGTATTTCCGGGTGCACGAGGGAAACCCGCGCGGCACGACCAAAATCGGTGAACGAACGTACATCTCGTTCAGCAGTTACAACTATCTCGGACTGTCCGGGCATCCTCGGGTCAACGCCGCCGCGCACGAGGCGGTGGAGCGCTACGGGACGTCCGTGTCCGCGAGCCGCCTGCTCGCGGGTGAACGGCAGCTCACCCGTTCGCTGGAACGCGAACTGGCCGCTCTCGTCGGTGCGCAAGACTGCGTGACCCTGGTGAGTGGGCATGCCACGAACGTCACCGCGATCGGCCACCTCGCGGGCGCCGACGACCTGATCGTCCACGACGCGCTGGCGCACGACAGTATCTTGCAGGGCTCCGCGCTGTCCGGTGCCACTCGACGTCCGTTCGCGCACAACGACTACGAGCAGCTCGAACACATCCTGCGGCGGACGCGGTCACGGTTCAGGCGGGTGCTGGTGGCTGTCGAGGGCGCGTACAGCATGGACGGAGACTTGGCGGACCTGCCCCACCTGATCGAGCTGAAGAAGCGTTACGGGGCACTGTTGTTCGTCGACGAGGCACACAGCATCGGTACCGTGGGCGCACACGGCGGTGGCGTCGGCGAGTTCTTCGACGTCGATCGGTCCGATGTGGACTTGTGGATGGGTACCCTCTCCAAGTCGCTGGCGAGCTGCGGCGGCTACCTCGCCGGTTCGGCGAAAGTCGTCAACTGGCTCAAATACACGTTGCCCGGCTTCGTCTACAGCGTCGGGCTCACTCCGGCCAACGCGGCGGCCGCGCTCGCGGCCATCGAACTGATGCGAGACGAACCACACCGCCTGATCGACCTGCGCGCGAACACGGAGCTGTTTCTCCGACTGTCAAAGGAAGCGGGCGCCGAAACGGGGATGGCGGGCCACAGTCCCATCGTACCCTGCGTCGTTGGCGACTCGGCGGCCACACTCCGACTCGCCACTGCGTTGTTCGACGGGGGGATCGCCGTCGACCCGATACTTCATCCCGCCGTCGATGAAACACAGACCAGACTGCGCTTCTTCCTCACCAGCGAACACACCGAACACGAGATCAGACACACCGTCTCGACGCTGGCGACCGCACTACAACAGCGTGCGTTCGATCCGGTCGATGGCATCGGCTTTGGCTGAACGGACGGTGTCGGGCGTGGTTGGCGAGCCACCCATCTTCTCCGACAACAGGTAAGCGATGATCTCCGCCTCCTGTTCCTGGACGTCGTCGTACGCGGCGCGCATCAGCATGTCGCGGACGATGTCGGGGTTGAGGTTCGGGAAGAGGTGCCGCGCGCTCTCGTCGTCGAGCAGTCCTGACCCGCGATGGCAGCAGATGATGTGGCCCAGTTCGTGCAAGATGATGTGCTCCTGGTGCGCGCTCGTGGTGTTGGCGTCGAAGAAAATGAGGTCTTCTTCTTGAGCGGCCACCCACATGCCACAGGGATGTGACGCGGGCATCGGCATCGGCACCAGCGTGATCCGGCGATCGCGCAACTCGCCGAGTCTGCGGCACAGGGTCGGCAGGTCGCACGGGTCCGGGAGATCGAGTTCGGCGATGCGGCGCGAACCCTTCTCCCGCAACGTCTTCAGGTGTTCCCCACGGTCGTGTTCGGTGGGGGTCGCATCGGGGGCCGGGCTCATGTCGCATCGGCGACGGGTGGGAGGCCCTGCATCTTGCGGTACTGGTCCATGATGGTCGTGATGGCCTGGAGGTTCTCCTCGCGCATCCCCGCGGCCCGCATGGCCACCGCGCGGACACCGGCCTGGCGCATGGCCTCGACCGCGGCGAGTTCGGCCAGCACCGATTCGGCGAGCTTCTCGTCGAAGAAGTAGGCGACCGAGACACCGAAGAAGTTCGCCAGGGCGGCGAGGAGTTCGTGGGAGGGGTTGGTGCGTTTGCCGGTACGCAGCTGCGACAGGTACACGGCCCCGACCTTGAGATCCGGCGACGCCGTCTTGAGTTCGGCCGCGACATCGGCGTTCGTCCAGTGCTTCCCCTGAGGGCGAACCGCCCGGAAGAGGTCGTCCAGCCTGGTCGCCAACGTGGGACGTTCCTCTTCACCAGGCATTTCGTCACCCCCGTCGGTTCTTGCTTGCTGTCAGCTATCGAAAAGTATCGCAGATTAGCTGTTGGTTGACAATCCGCTGTGGGTAGGCAACACTGGCGATGCCGCAGGATAGCTACCAGTTAATTTCACGAGGTCGCGTTAGCGGCTAGGTGTGTTTCGGCTCGGGCGGTCCTGGGGGTGTCGCCCGCATCGAACACCGTCGTTCGCCTGTCCGGGTGGGGGCCCGGGCAGGCGAAGGGGCGAGTCGCCGCACGGCTCGCGACCAGTCGGGTCGTGGGGCACGACCCGACAACGCGGAAGTACCCCTCGGAGCTGGCTCCGAGGGGTACCGATACTTTTCCGCCACGTGGACGGATCGGTGAGAAGTGGCGGCTCAGACGTAGACGGAGTCAAGCCAGCGTTGCCAGGCCGCGTGCGCTTCGTCGGCGTCGACGTCGGCTGCGTAGAGGTGGTGCGCTGCCGAGACAGGGCCGCCCCACGCTTCGCGGCCGTAGAAGCGGTACAGCGCGTTTTCGCCCCGGATGCCGATGAAGTGCTCGGTCAGGTAATCGACCACGCCGTCAACCCCAAGTGCGTCGATGCGGACCGCGTCGCCCACGGCGTTGATCCCGAGTTCTTTGCGCAGCACCTCAGTCGCTCCGGGCGCGCGTCCGGCGGACGAACCCGGGTCGACCGTGACGAAGGTGGTCGATCTGCCCGGGAAATACTTGACGTACTGGCCCAGCGAGTGCAGGTAGAAGTCGGTGTGCTTGTCCGCGCCGTCGAACTGGGTGTCCCAGTCGTCGACGAAGATTCCACTGTGGACATAGTGGACCACTGTGGTGCCGCCCTCACCTGCCTCGATGATGTGTTCGAGGGCGTTGAAGACGCCGTCGTCACCGTCGGTTCGCACGACGTACTCGTGCGGCGGGTTCCATGTGGTGATCCGGTTTCCGTCCGCGTCCGGCGTGCCGTCCTCGGACGGGTGCGGCGTCGGGAACAACCAGCCGGTGGTGTCGGCGGTGACGGCGGCGAAAACCTGCTCGGGGGTGGCGTCGAGGACGATGTCGCGGCGAATCTCGAACTTCTTCGACATGACTAGTTCTCCTTGAGGTTCTTGGTGATGCTCGGGTGCAGGGCGACGATCAGCCGATGCCTGCGGGCGCCCGGGGTGGTCTCGTCGTGGTACTTGCGGATCAGGTCGGCGACGGTGTCCTGCAGTTCGCCCGCGAAGGCCGCCCGGTCGGCCGCGGTGGCGAAGGTGACCTCCCCGTCGATGCCGTAGGTGGCGAGTCGCCGCTTGGCCTTGGTCGCCGCGCCGATCAGGTCGCCGACTTCGCGGACCAGGCGGGCGGCGACGGCGATCAACCACCGCGCGCTGAGTTGGTCCGGGGCTCGCGCCGGGTCCGGCGCGACCGCGGACAGTGCGTTGGGTGAGACCACGAATGACGCGGCGGTCGCCTGGAGCACGCGCTCGGTCATGTTGCCCTTGCGGCGCTCCTCGACCAGTTCGACGAGGCCGTGCTTCTCCAGGGCGTGCAGGTGGTAGTTGGCTTTTTGCCTGGTCAGGCCGGTCTGCGCGGCCAAGGTGCTGGCCGAGCCCGGGACGCGCAGCGCGGCGAGCAGGCGAGCCCGGATCGGGTCCATGCACGCTCCGGCCGCGGCCGAGTCGTTGATCACTCCCACTTCCAGCATGCGACGAACGATGACACCGAAGAAGAAAGTTGTCAAGGAGACAAAAGTTGTCGGTGGCCGAGATGGGACGGTTCGGGACCTGCGATGGTGGGAGAACAACCGTCGGGATCGCGCCCGTCGCGGCCGGTCGGGACTTCGAGAACCCGGCCGCCGAAGTGCTCCCGCGGGGGGCGGACATTCCTTCTCGTCCTGTGACCGTTCGGTAACCCTTCGAGGCGCAGGGCCGGAAAGACTTGTGCGTCTCGCATCCGGCTGTAAGAGTGATTTTCCTGGCAGGCCCCCGCTGGGTCTCCTGCGAGCACGCTCCATGCTCCTCACGGCGGCCGCCTCAAGGAAGGTGCTCGATGACGCTTGCACATGACGCCGGTCCCACGTCGGGCCGGATCGCCGCTTCCCGCGAGATCCAGTCGATCCACATCGCCGAGCAGTGCTCCAAGGCTGCCCGAACGGTCGCCGACCACGCCTCCGGCGTCGACGACTGCAAACTTCTCCTGGAAATGCTCGGTCTCGACTCCGAGTCCATGAAGCGTCCCGACGGGACCGACCCCCACCTCGACTGAGCGACGTCACGACCCACGTCGGGCGAGGCCGAGAATCCTCAGCCGAAGAGGTTCGGTTCGGCCGACCACCGGTATACGGCCAGGTCGACCTTCTCGCCCGTCGCGAGCACGCCCTCGGTCCGTAGCCGCGCGAGTTGTTCCTGCGCCAGGTGCGGCGCCGGGGTGCCGTTCGCCCGCAGCACGCGGTGCCACGGCAGGTCGTGGCCGTCCTCGGACAGGATTCGGCCGATCAGCCGGGGTGATGGCGATCGCGTCATCTCCGCGATGTCACCGTAGGTGGCGACCTTGCCGCTGGGGATCGATCGGATCGTGTCCCGGATACGTTCGTGCAGCTCTTCGTCCATCAGTTCAAGAACTCTCGAATCGACTGGCTTACCTGATCGGGTGCCTCAAGGTAGAGCATGTGGTCGTGGTCGAGATCGTTCGCCTTGCCTTGATCGCGAAGAAGGGCCCGGCGGAAGCGAATCACTCCCGCCGGGCCGACATTCACGAGTGATTACGCGGTGAGACTCCAACTATCGATCTTGCCGATGTCGGCGCGGTAGACGTCCTTGACGCTGAGCTTCCACGCGCCGTTGAGCGCCTCGGAGGAAAGGTTGACGGTGTAGGTCGCGATGACGTTGTCGGCCGCGTCGCCCGCGTCCGCGCTCTTCAACGGGTACGACGTGCCGTCCGGCGCGGTGAGCGAGACGACCAGGTCACCCCGGTAGGTGTGCTTGATGTCCACATCGACGGTCGCGGTGGTCGAACCGTTGCCGCTGCAGCTGGCGTAGGAGATTTCGCTGGTGACGACCGTGTTGTTGTCCGTGATGGTGACGTCGTTCGCGTTGGACTGCTTGCCGCACACCGGACCCGGGTTCTCGCCGCCCTTGATCTCCTTGGTGTACAGCAGTTTGTTCGGCGAGCCGGTGCCCGCGTTGGTGACCTTGTCCGGTGTGGCGCTGTCCACGATGGCCTTCGCCACCTGGGCCTGGTTGGCGGTGGGGTTGCCCTGGAGGTACAGCGCGGCGGCGCCTGTCACGTGCGGCGTGGACATCGACGTGCCCGAGTTGCCAGCCGTGCCCGTGTCACTGTTGTGCGACAACGAGGTGATGTTGCTGCCGGGTGCGAAGACGTCGACGCAGGTGCCGATGTTGGAGAAGCTGGAGCGGCGGTCGGCGTTGTCGGTCGACGCGACGGTGATGGCCTCGGGCACGCGGGCCGGGCTGTAATTGCACGCGTTGGCACCATTGTTGTTGCCCGCGGCCACAACGTAGATGTAGCCCGCGCGGATCGACGCCTGGATCTGCTCGTCGCCGACCCCCGCGTCGTACTGGTAGAGGCTCATGTTGACCACCGACGGCTTCACGCCGTTCGCGGTCACCCACTCGACCGCTTCGACCGTGACCGAGTCCGGCCCGGAATTGCCGCAGTCGAACACGCGCAGGTTGACGAGTTTCGCCTTCTTCGCGATGCCATAGGTCTTGCCGACAGCGGTGCCCGCGGTGTGGGTGCCGTGGCCGTTGCAGTCCGAGGCGTCGTTGTCCTTGTCGAAGAAGTCGTAGCCGTGACTCGCGCGGCCCTCGAAGTCCTGGTGCGACGGTCGGCCACCACTGTCGATGTTGTAGACGGTGACGCCTTCGCCGGTGGCGTTGTACTCGTACTTCTGGTCCAGCGGCATGGCGCGCTGGTCGACCCGGTCCAAGCCCCACGTCGGGTTGGGTTGCACATCGGCGGCGTGGGTGGTGCCGTCCTCGTAGACCGTGCGCACCGACGGGTCGGCGGCCAGGCGCTTCGCGGCGTTCTCGGACAGATGGTGCACCGAGAACCCGTGGATGGTGGCGGTGTAGGTCGATGCGAGCGTGCCACCGTATTGGCCGACCAACGCGCTCGACGCGGCCCTGATCGCGGAGGCGTCCGAAGTGGCCTGGACACCGTCCTTGAGGACCACGATGTACTGACCAGGCGCGTAGTGCTCCTTCGCCTGCACGATCACGCCCTCCGCCGCGGCGGCGGTCGGGACCATGCCCAGCGTCAACGCGGTCACAGCCCCACCCAGGACGGCCCAGGTGAGTCCTATTCTGCGAATCCTCATTCTCAGCTCCCTTATGCAAGCGGCGGGTGCGGTGTCGATCGGCAGGGTGAAACGCGCCGCTTGGCCATCACGATGCTAGGAAAACGTTCGCCTCGGCACGAAGTGTCCAATTTATGCGTGTACCCAATAATTGCGTCGGGCGCCAAGACCTTGGAAATGGTTTCCGTGCTCTTGACCCGGTACCGCGTGCCGGTCGCCGGGTTGTCGGGGGTCCGTGATGCAATCAGCGGGTGGCCACCGGGAGAGCGCCCGTAGCGCCGCAGCTCGTTCGACGACCTGCGGCGCCCGCGCGGCGGACGCGGTGGGATGAGGAAGCCGAACGGGTGCTCGCGGGTGCCGACGGCTTCGTCCGAGTCCTCGGCGGACCGGGCACGGGGAAGACCACCCTGCTCGCCGAGTTGGCCGCCGATCGCATCCTGAACGGCGGCGTCGATCCGGAGCAGTTGCTCGTCCTCACCGCCAGCCGCCGGGCCGCCGCTGATGTCCGCACGCGGATCACCGGGCTGCTCACCGGCACGGAGACGCTGCGCACAGTCCGCGAACCTCTGGTCCGCACAGTGCACTCCTACGCGTTCTCCGTCCTTCGCATCCAGGCGATGCTGCACGGCGAACCGGGTCCCCGGCTGCTTTCGGGGCCCGAACAGGACGCGGTCATCCGCGAACTCCTCGAAGGTGACATCGAGTTCGGCGCGAAATACTGGCCCGAACGTCTCCGGCCGGCCCTTGCCGTCCCCGGATTCGCCGAAGAGCTGCGTGACCTCATCCTTCGTGCCGCCGAACGCGGACTCGGCCCGGAAGATCTGATCACCCTCGGCCACGAGCAGGATCGCGACGAGTGGGTCGCCGCTGGTCGGTTCGGGCAACAGTACGAGCAGGTCACATTGCTTCTCGGCAGTTCGGACAGTGCGATCGCGCACACCAGCGCCCCCGCGCTCGACGCCGCCGAGCTGGTCGCGAGCGCGGTGCTCGCGTTCGAGACCGACGACGAACTGCTCGCCGCCGAGCGCGCGCGGGTGCGGTATCTACTGGTCGACGACGCCCAACACCTCGACCCGTTGCAGTATCGGCTGCTGCGCACGCTCGGATCGGCCGCGAAGGAGTTCGTCGTCGCGGGCGACCCAGACCAGGCCATTTTCTCTTTCCGCGGCGCCGATCCCCGGATACTGCGCGACGCCGACCCCGGTGGCGGCACGGTTCTGCTCACCGCCGGTCAGCGGATGGCGCCCGCCATCCGCCGCGCGGTATCCCACCTCGCCGCGCGCCTGCCCGGCGCCGGGCAGCGACGCGTCGACAAGAGTCGTGACGAGGGCGGCACTGTGCTCGTACGGCTGCACGCGTCGTCGGCCGCCGAGGCGAGCTGGGTCGCCGACCAACTGCGCCGCGCTCACCTGCTCGACGGCGTGCCTTGGTCGGAGATGGCGGTGCTGGTTCGGTCGGCGACGCGGTCGCTTCCGGTGTTGCACCGGGCATTGGCCGCGTCCGGCGTGCCGG
>JALZNB010000510.1 GCA_030857905.1 Actinomycetota bacterium | reverse complement strand
CATCAGAATCACCAACTACGAAGTGGTCAACTCCGCGGGCTCGTCAGCGAACTGGGTGCGGTACAGCTCCTCGTACCGTCCGCCCAGGGCCAGCAGTGACTCATGGGTGCCGCGCTCGACGACCTGGCCGTCCTCGATCACCAGAATCTGGTCGGCGGCGCGAATCGTGGACAGTCGGTGTGCGATCACCAACGCCGTGCGGCCTGCCAGTGCCTCGCCCAGCGCGGCCTGTACCGCGGCTTCCGACGTGGAGTCCAGGTGGGCCGTCGCCTCGTCGAGGATCACCACGCGGGGTTGGGCCAGCAGCAGACGCGCGATCGTGAGGCGTTGGCGTTCGCCGCCGGAGAGGCGGTAGCCGCGTTCGCCGACGACCGTGTCCAGGCCGTCCGGCAGGGAACGCACCAGATCGTCCAGGCGAGCGCGGCGCAGGGCGTCCCACAGGTCCGCCTCATCGGCGTTCGGGCCCGCCAGCAGCAGGTTCGAGCGGATGGACTCGTGGAAGAGGTGGCCGTCCTGGGTGACCATGCCGAGGGTGGTGCGGATGGAGGTCGCGGTCAGCTCGCGGACGTCGACGCCACCGAGCCGGATCGTGCCCGAGTCCACGTCATAGAGGCGCGGGGCCAGTTGGGCGATGGTGGACTTCCCGGCACCGGACGAGCCGACGAGGGCGATCATCTGGCCGGGTTCGGCGCGAAACGACACGTCGTGCAGGACTTCGACGCCCCCTCGGGAGTCGAGAGTGGCCACGTCCTCCAGGGACGCCAGTGACACCTTGTCCGCCGACGGATAGGCGAAGCGCACGTGGTCGAACTCCACCGACACCGGGCCGTCGGGCACCGCGCGGGCGTCCGGGGCGTCGGTGATCAGCGGCTTGAGGTCGAGGATCTCGAAGACCCGTTCGAAGCTGACCAACGCGCTCATCACCTCGACCCGGGCGCTGGCCAGCGCGGTCAGCGGCGAGTACAGGCGGGTGAGCAGCAGCGCCAGAGACACGACCGCGCCCGCGTCGAGGCCGCCGGACAGCGCCAAGGCGCCGCCCAGGCCGTACACCAGCGCGAGGGCGAGTGCCGAGACCAGGGTGAGCGCGGTGACGAACACCCACTGCACCATCGCGGTGCGCACGCCGATGTCGCGGACGCGGGCGGCGCGGGCGGCGAACTCGCGGGACTCCTCATCCGGCCTGCCGAACAGCTTGACCAGGGTGGCGCCCGGCGCGGAGAACCGCTCGGTCATCTGGGTGCTCATCTGCGCGTTGTGGTCGGCGGCCTCGCGGCGCAGTTGGGCGAGTCTGCGGCCCATCCGCCGCGCCGGGACGACGAAGACGGGCAGCAGGATCAGCGCGAGCAGGGTGATCTGCCAGGAGATGCCGATCATGACGACCAGGGTCAGCGACAGCGTCACCACGTTGCCCACGACCCCGGACAGGGTGTCGCTGAACGCGCGCTGGGCACCGATGACGTCGTTGTTGAGCCTGCTGACCAGGGCGCCGGTGCGGGTGCGGGTGAAGAACGCGATGGGCATCTGCTGGACGTGGTCGAAGACCTTGGTTCGCAGGTCGAGGATCAACCCTTCGCCGATGCCCGACGACAGGTGCCGGGAGACCAACCCGAGCCCCGCCTCCAGCACCGCGACGAACGCGATCACGACGGCGAGTCCGATGACCACGCTCGACGGCTGACCATCGACGATGCCGTTCACGACCCGGCCCGCGAGCACTGGCGATGCCACGGCCAGCACCGATAACACCACACTGAGCACCAGGAACCAGATGAGCCGCCCTCGGTGCGGCGCGGCGAACCCGGCGATCCGCCGGACCGTGGCCCGCGACGGCGTGTGGTTGTCGTGCTGGGCGTGGCTCGTCTTGTAGAGCGCCGACCACGCCGTCATCTGCATGTCCACTTGCGTCCTCCGCTGTCCGGTGTGTCATCGCTACGGTAGGACCTCGACCATTATCGAGGTCAAGACCGCCGAACCGTGTTCAATACACTGCGCACGTGATCAAGCCCATCAAAGACTTCGGCGCGGGCGTCGGCCTGTTGCTCCACGGTTTCCGGCTCGTCCTGGGCAACCGGTCGCTGCTGGTCAAAGGCGCGCTGCCCGCGCTGGTGACCAGTGTCGTGCTCTTCGGCGGACTGATCGTCCTCGCCGTGACCGCGGACGACATCGTCGCCTGGGCGACGCCGTTCGCCGACGACTGGAGCCAGACCTGGCGAGCAGCGCTGCGCACGGCGGTGGCGATCTCGGTCGTGGTCGCCGCGGTCGCGTTGTCGATGCTGGTCTTCGCCGGACTGACGCTGATCATCGGCGGGCCGTTCTACGAGAGTATCGCCGAGGAGGTGGAGGACACCGTGCTGGGCGGCGTGCCGGAGGCCAACGACCTCGGCTGGGTACGGTCGGCCCTGGCCGGACTTCGGGACACGGTGGGGCTGGTGCTGCTCGCCCTGTTGTGCGCCATTCCGCTGTTCATACTGGGCTTCGTGCCGGTGCTCGGTCAGACTGTCGTCCCGGTGCTCGCCGTGTGCGTCGGCGCGTGGCTGCTCGCGATCGAGTTGACCGCGATCCCGTTCGTCCGCAGGGGCAGGGCCCTGTCCGAGCGCCGACGGACGCTGCGGCGCGGCCGGTTTCTCACGCTGGGTTTCGCGGTGCCGGTGTACCTGCTGTGCCTGATCCCGTTCGCGGCGCTCATCGTGTTCCCCGCCGCGATGGCGGGCGGCACTCTGCTCGCGCACACACTGCTCACCCGCCCGCAGCGATAAACCGGGATGCCTCGTGAAGGTCGTCCCGAATGGTGGTTCGACAACACCGCGGTCAAGGCTTGCGGGCGACCGCGCCGACAGTCGTGAAGTTCACGTCGGTCAACGGCAGCAGGCGCGGGCCGTCGGGCCACCACTGGTGCACCAGGGTCAGTCCCGGCGGCACGTACTCGAGACCGTCGAAGAACTTCTCGATCTCCGGGCGGGTGCGGTGTACCGAGCCGACACCGGAATCGCGCAGAGCCGTGGTCAGGGTACGGGCGAGCGCGCTGGCCGGACTGCCGTCCTCCGGGTCGCACTGATGGCTGAAGACGAGGTACGACCCGCTGGGGACCGCGGCCATCCAGTCGCGAACGATGGTCAGGGCCTGCTCGTCGTCGGGGAAGTGGTGGACGATCGCCGCCATCAT
>JALZNB010000509.1 GCA_030857905.1 Actinomycetota bacterium | reverse complement strand
CCCGGTGGCTTCGACGGTGGCTTGCCCGGTGGGCCGGGTGGGCAGGGGGGTCCTGGTGGCTCGAACTCGGGCAACAATCCCGGTGGCTTCCCCGGTGGCATGCCGATGGGCGGGATGCCCATGGGCGGTGGTGGCGCCGACAGTTCCGGTGGTCGTTCTGGTGGCATCGGTGGTGGACGCGGTGGTGGCGGTGCCGGTTTCGGGCCCGGCAGTGGCGCCGGTGCCAGGTCGGGGGCCATGGGGCCTGGTGCGGGCGCCTTGGCCGCCGAACACGCCGCCGGTGGTGGGCGTGGCGGTGTGGGTGTCGGTGCCGGTGTCGGTGGTCGAGGCGGCGCCGGGATGGGTGGCGGCATGGGCGGGGGTGCGCGCGGGCAAGGTGAGGAAGACGAGGAGCACACGCGGCCGTCGTTCCTGGTCGAGGCCGACCCGGACGCGGTGTTCGGCACCGACGAGATGACCGCGCCTCCTGTGATCGGCGGGTAGTCGATGCCGCGTGAGTTCTCGTTGTCCCTGGCCGCTGTCGACATGGTGTCGCAGGCGCTGCGGACCAGTTGCAGGCTTTTTCCGTTCGAGATTCCCAGTTTCGGGCAGTTCGCCGAAGATCGGAACCGCATCGCGAAGGCCGTGTTCACCGACTTGTCGGGTCGCGGCCTGATTCGGCGCGGTGGCCTTGACCCCGATGTCGAGGCCGCTCTCACGGTGACCGGCGACCACGACGTCAGCATCGGCATGATGGGCGAGATCGCGGCCAATCGACCGATACGGGCTCGCGCGGCCGCTGCCGGGTCGACGGGGGTGTTGGCGGTGCAGGAAGGGCAGAGCGTGCGGTTCGAGCTGATCAGCCCGGCCTCACTCGCCCGGTCGCTGGTCGCGTTGCTTCCCGCGGAGGTCGCGGGACCGGGGCAGTCGGTTCAGGTGACCCAGCCCGCCCCGCCGCCGAAGCGCGACGACGATCAGGGCTTCGTGCAACAGGTTCGGGCTCCCCGCTCGACCTCGGACGCCCAGTTGCGGATGGCGGGCGCCATGCTGGAACGTCCACGCAAGGGCTTCGGCTTCTTCACAGTCGCCGCGCGCGGCAGGCACGGCAGGAACATCGACGCGGGCACGGTCGGCTGGATCGACACGGACGCGGGCCGCTACCTGTCGCTGAACCGCAAAGACGTCGACGGCGGGTTGCGCAGCACCTACTCCCCCGCCGACAGTGCCCGTCTCACCCAGCAACTCGGCGAACTGATCGAGGTCGCCGTGCGGCGCGGGTGACAGCGACGGCTCAGACGTCCTCGTGTTCCGACCCGGGCATGCGGCCGGTGACGACGAAGACCACGCGCTTGGCCACGGAGACGGCGTGGTCGGCGTAGCGCTCGTAGAAGCGGCCGAGCAGGGTCACGTCGACCGCCGCGGCGACGCCGTGGGACCAGTCCTTGTCCATGAGGACCGTGAACAGGTGCCGGTGCAGGTCGTCCATCTCGTCGTCGGCCTCGTCGAGGGCGCGGGCGGCGGCGACGTCCTGGCTGTGGATCACGGCCTCGGCGCTGCGGGCGAGCTGCACGGCGACCCGGCCCATCTGGGCGAAGTATTCGTGGATCGGCGCGGGGATCACCGGCACCGGGTGCCTGCGCCGCGCTGCCTTGGCCACGTGCAGGGCGAGGTCGCCCATCCGCTCCAGGCTTTCCGCCGCGTGGATGGCCGCGAGCACGGTGCGCAGATCGGTCGCCACCGGCGCCTGGAGCGCGAGCAGCGCGTAGGCGTGCTCCTCGCAGGCCGAACGGGCGTTGTCGATCTTCTCGTCGCCGCTGATGACGTCTTCGGCGATGCTCAGGTTGGTCTCCAGCAGCGCGCGCGTCGCGAGTGCCATGGCATCGCCGACCATCGAACACATACTGGCGAGCTCGTCGGCGAGTGAACCGAGTTCAAGCTGATAGGCCTCACGCATGGCGACAGCCTAGATGTCCGGTTACGCCAGTACCCCATGGTCGGGTGAATCCGAGGTGAACCGCACGCGACAGATTCACGCGCAGCGAACGTCACCCGCGTTGACGGTCGAGAGGTCCTTCGGCAGTTCCTCCGATGGTGGCGCGCCGGGCGCACCGCCACCAGGCGCGACGATCTTGCCGGTGAACTCGGGTCCGATGACCAGGGCCAATGCCTTCGCCATCGACGGGTCCTCCTGCAATTCGGCGCCAGGCACCGAGGAGGCCAGGGTTCGGGCGGCCGTCTCATTGCCCTTGCCGTAGCGCACGACGGTTTTCGGCACCGCCGCCGTGGGGTTGACCTGCATGATCGTGTACCCGAAGCTCGCGAGTTTGTCCGCTGTGTCGCGGGCGATGCCGCCGGTTTCGTTGCCGCCGTTGAGGACCTGGATCTTCAACGTCTTCGGGTCGACGGCGGGCTGCTGCTGTCGTAGCGGCGCGTTCTGTGGCAATGCCTGTTGGCTATCGCCTGCCGGTGGCGCAGGCTGCTCGCCGGGCAGTGGCTGGTCGTTGATGACGGCGTGGAACAACGCGTTGTTGTCTTCCTTGCGCAAGACTTCGTTGCCGCGGTTGTTCGACGTGCCGACCGTCGGGACTGTGATGAAAGTCACTCGTCCTGCTTCAAGGCCCTGGAGAGACTGGCCGAGCTGGAGAAGGGCCTCAAGGTCGATGTTGTCCCCGAAGGTGGATTCGGCGAACGCCCCGGTGAAGTCGGTCAGCTTCCCGGGGTCGAGCAACACGTTGCCCGACATGGCCTTGCGCAGCAGTGACGACAGGAAACGCTGCTGGCGCTTGATTCGGCCGTAGTCCGACGTCGGGTCGTTGCGCACGTAACGCGCGCGGACGAAGTCGAGTGCCTGATCGCCCTTCAGCTCGACCTCGGTGCCCGCCTCCTGCACGATCCACTTGTTGAGCTTGGTGTCGAACATCGGTTTCTCGACGCAGACGTTCACGCCGTCCACGGCGTCGACCATGCCCTTGAAACCGTTGAAGTCGATGCCGATGAACCGGGTGATGTTCAGCCCGGAGAGCTGCTGCACGACCTTGGTCATGCACAGCGGACCACCGACCTGGTAGGCCGAGTTCATCTTGGCGACCTTCTGCCCGGGCACCTGCTCCCCGGTGTAGGTGGCGCCCTTTGGCTCGAAGCGTTCGCAGTCCGGCCTGCTGATCTCCAGGTCACGGGGGAACGAGACGACGACGACACGTTTCCGGTCGGCGGGAACGTGCGCGATCATCACGGTGTCCGAGCGCGCGCCCGGCACCTCGGATTCGTCGCCCGCGCCCTCCTCCTTCTCCGCGCCGTCTCGGGTGTCCGAACCGACCAGCAGGAAGTTCTCGTCGCCGCGCTGTCCCTCGGCGTTCTGGATGGACTCGGAGTTGGGGTCGAGCGCGCGCACCTTGTCGATGCTGTCGTCGGTCCACTTCTTGAAGCCCCAGCCGACGCCGGTGGCCACGAACACCAGACCGGCGACCGAGGCCGCGCACACCTTCGCGGCGAACTGCGCCCGGCTCTGCTGACGAGCCGTCTTCTCCTCGTCGAGTCGCGTGACGTCCGGCTCGTCGTCGCTGTCCTCCGCGACGGGCCGCACCAGCGCGGTGGGCTCACCCGGCAACGACTCCAGGTCGTTGAAGTGGTCGTCGAGCGCGGCGTCGCCCGCAGCCCACGGCTTCAGCTTGGAGACCTTGCCGCCCCTGCGGGCCTTCTCCTCGGCCTTGAGCTCGTCGTGGACCTTGGAGAAGCGGGCGAGGGTCTGGTCGACCCTGCGGCGCTTCTGGGTGGCCTCACCGATCGGTTCCATCTCGGTGGTCAGTCCGAGCAGCTCGGCGGCGGACACGTTCGGCGGCGGGGTGAGGGGGACGTGCGCCGTCTCGTCCGGCTCGTCGTGCGGGCCGCCCGCTGGACGCGGCGGCATGGACGAACGGCCGGGCGGCTGCTGGCGCGGGATGTGAGGACGGTCTTGGCCGACGACCCCATCGGAGTCGGGTGCCGAACCGGGGGCGGCGTCGAGTGCGGCGGTTATGGGGCGCTGACCCGCCGCTGGATGCCTGCTGGTCTCCCCTGGAGAGGGACGCTGACCTGCCGTGTCACCGGGGACGCGCCTGCCGGCTGACACCTCGCCGGGCGCCGGGTGTTGACCGGTGGGGTGCGACTGGCGACCCGCGGGATGGGACGACTCGCCAGATGGCGGGCGCGGGCCACGAGGACGGACCTCACCTGGGAGTGGACGCTGACCTGTGCCGTTGGCCTCGCCCGCGTTCGGATGCTGGAACTCGCCTGCCTGCTGGCCCGCGGCGTGTGGCTCGCGCGGGTTTGCTGGGTGAGTCCCGCCTGCCTGCGGACGCTGGCCGACTTCACCGGGAATGCGGCGCTGGCCGGTGTGGCGCTGCTCATCGTGGTGAGGCTCGCCTGGCTGGGGGCGTTGGCTCGCGTCGGCGGGGATGCGGCGTTGACCGGTGTGCCGGGGATCGCCGGGAAGGCGTTGTTCGTCGGGGTGAGGCTCGCCTGGCGAAGGGCGCTGGCCCGCGTCCGCGGGGATGCGGCGCTGGCCGGTTTGCCGAGGGTCGCCGACAGGCCGCTGCTC
>JALZNB010000577.1 GCA_030857905.1 Actinomycetota bacterium | reverse complement strand
TCAGGTCGATCTCCGACCGCCAGCCGATGCCCACCCCCAGCGCACCCACGGCCTTGTCAGCCACTGCTGCCCCCGCCGCAGCCGCCCCCGCCCCCGCTGCAACTGCTTCCGCTGCTGCTGCTGCTGCTGCACGACGAGCCACTCCCGGAGTACACACCGCACGAACTCGTCGACCCCGACCCGTTGCCCCGCTGTGCCGCGGCCGCCATGGCCATCGAGACTTCGGTGTCCGGGTGCGCGACGAGTCCGCCGAACAGCACGACTCCCGCCGCGCCCGCGGGCACCGCGCCCTGCACCATGGTCAGCCCCGCCGAGGACTTCTTGCGCGCCTCGGCGAGTACCCGGTCACCCGCGAAGGTTCGTGCGGGCACCGGCCTGCGGTACAGGGCGACCGCGACCACCGCGGTCGCCGCCAGTTCGAGGGTCAGCCAACCGATCGGCCAGCCCCCGCTGATCCCGGTTCCCCACCGCAGCAGCCCGATCGCGAAGAGCACCGCGAGCGGCGCGGCCGAGAGCCGTCCCCGGTCCCGCCGCGCGACCAGCAATCCCTTGTCGGTCAGTGCCAAGCCGACCCCACGTACGGCTTGGTCCTTGCCGACTCGGTCGATCAACAGGCCCAGGGTGCGGTTTCCGTACCGCTTGGCATCGGCGAGGACGGCGGCGTCGACGGCGTGCATCGCGTTCGCCCCCTCGACGACCCTGATCATCCCGGTGCGGTTCGCCCGCACCTTCCCCTGATCGAGCAACCGCGCGACGGAGGTCTCCACGACCCGCCGCGCGCCCCCCGCCAGGTACGCCAACTCATCCATGCCGAGCTGGTCGTGCCTGACGGCTTCCCCGGTCGTCCGCCCCCCGGCGGATCCCGTCCTGGCCATGATGCGCAGTGCCAACGCGAACAACAGGGCGAAAGCGAATCCGACCAGGTATATCCGAAGAAAATCGGGTCCGGTAATTCCCCATGGTTCGTTCATTGTCGATCCCCCTAACCTCACCACCGGTGAAAACGATCCCGCACCGTGCGGCCACCGATCTCGACTGGCGGCCCCGGCACGAGAACTCACGCTCTTCTCGTGCCCTGCCAGGGAAACATCCTGGTCTGTGGTGCGGGACACCATGGTCAGCCCAGTGTGACGGCGAGCACAAGGGACCTTGAGCTAGATTTAGGGGTTTCCGGGGTAGGAATTAGGTTTCTTGAGCTGGATTTGAGGTCAGTCCTCGTCCGGCACCAGTCGCAGAGAGATGGAATTGATGCAGTAACGCTGATCCGTCGGCGTCGGGTAGCCCTCGCCCTCGAACACGTGGCCCAGGTGACTGTGGCAACTCGAGCACAACACCTCGGTGCGCACCATGCCCATCTCCCGGTCCTCGCGCAGCACGATGCTTTCACCCGCCAGCGGGGAGAAGAACGACGGCCAGCCGCAGTGCGAGTCGAACTTGGTGTCGCTGCGGAACAGTTCGGCCCCGCACGCGCGGCAGGTGTAGCTGCCTGTGGTCTTGGTGTCGGTGTACTCACCGACGTAGGCGGGCTCGGTGCCCGCCTCGCGCAGGACGCGATACTCGTTCGGGTCCAGCTCAGCTCGCCATTCCTGCTCTGATTTCACGACCCTGGGGGTGGCGCCGACTACGGGTTTCATGGTTACCACGGTAGCTCTTGCGGGGTGGGCCTCAGCCGATCAGGACCCAGAAGATGAACACGATGGCGTCCCAGGCCGCGACGATCACCCCGAGCATGATCAACAGCACCACGAGCCCGGCGGCGACCCGGTGGTGGCCACCGAGACGGTTGGCCGACTCGGCGAAATCCCCGACCCCGCCGAGGTAGCCCTCCACGGTGTAGGACGGGCGAACCCGCTCGACCCGGTCGAGGTGCTCGGCGAACGCCTGGGCCTCCGGGTCGGCCGGGTCGAGACCCACGAGGTCGTCCTGGAACCGGTCGGGGCGGCTCGCGGCCACCTCCGGGCGGGACTGCTCGTCGGGCGCCCCAGAGCTGCCAGTCACGGCCATACCCCTACGGTAACCCGCCGACCCCTGCTCGCGTCTACCTCTCGTCCAGGGGACGCTCGTCCGGCGTGGTCGCCGAGTCGGCGCGCAGGTGCACGAAGGACGTGAAACCCCACTCCCGCAACCTGCCCAGTTGCACCGCGAACTTGCCGCGCCTGCGCACGGGAGCGACCGAACGCCCCCCGGCGCGCAGTTCGCGAGCGGTGCCGGTGACCGTGGTGAGCGGCACGTCGGCCTCGTAGAGCACCGCGACCGACTCGCCGCGCGCGGCGCCGTCGAGCAGGTCGACGATGCGCTCGAAGCCGATGGAGAAGCCGCACGCGGGAACCTCGCGGCCCAGTGACCGGCCGATCAACCGGTCGTAACGGCCACCGCCTGCGACGGAGCCGGACGAGGACGGGTGCACGATCTCGAAGATCTGCCCGGTGTAGTAGCCCATGCCCCGCACCAGGGTCGGGTCGAACTCCCAGCTCAGCGAGCGTCCCGCCCCGAGGGCGTGCAGCGCGCCCGCGGTGTCGGACAGGTCGGCGATCACCTCGTCGGCCAGTCCGGGCACGGCGGCGGCGAGTCGATCGCCCAGCTTGGTGGGATCGACGCCCTGCAGGCTGGTGATGCTGTGCTGCAGCGCATCGATCCGCGCGGTGTTGAGACCTCGGGTGGGCAACTCGGCGCGGACATCGTCCCAGCCGATCTTGTCGAGCTTGTCGAGGGTGATGAACAGTCCGGTCCAGGCGTCCTCGGGCAGACCGACGGACGCGGCCAGCGCGGAGAGGAACCGGCGATCGGACACCCGGACGGTGGTGCCGTCCAGACCCGCCGCGGCCAGTGCCTCCGTCGTCGCCTCGATCAGCTCGATCTCGGCGAGCACGCTCTCCTCGCCGAGAATGTCGATGTCGCACTGGTAAAACTGGCGGTAACGACCCTTCTGCGGCCGTTCGGCCCGCCACACCGGACCGAACTGGAACGAGCGGAACGGCTGCGGCAGCGTGGCCTGGTTGTTGCCGTAGAACCGGGTCAGCGGGACCGTGAGGTCGTAGCGCAGACCGAGGTCGACCAGCTCGTCGAGCGCGGTGCCCGCCTCGACGGTCTCGTCGAGGCCCCGACGCAGCACCCGGTAGATCAGCTTCTCGTTCTCGCCGCCCTGCCCGCCCTGGAGGCGCTCGATGTTCTCCAAGGCCGGGGTCTCGACGCGCTGATAGCCGAACCGGTGGTAGACCTCGGTGATCCGGGCCAGAACGTGGTCGCGCACGGCGACGGTCGCGGGCAGCAGGTCACGGGTGCCCCGTGCGGGGCTCAAGTCCATCTTCACCGGTGGGGTTCCTCGCCAGATCACTTCAGTCGCTTCGCTGACCGGCGCTACGGTACCGGGGGCCGCGTCGAGGCCGCGCGTCGATTCCCCGCGCGCCGTAGGCTGTGGCCGTGGCACAGGCTGTGGAGTTCGCCGTCGACGGTCCGCACGGCACCAGGTCGGTTCGGGTGTCCAATCCGGACAAGCCCTACTTCGCCGATCTCGGTGTGACCAAAGGTCAGGTCGTGCAGTATTTCCTGTCCGTCGGCGACGGCATCCTCGGCGCGCTGCGTGACCGACCGACCACGTTGGAACGGTGGCCCGGCGGCGTTTTCGAGGGGGCGCAGCTCTCGACCCGCGCGGACAGTCGGGGAGACGCCTTCTACCAGAAGCGCGTACCCAAGGGCGCCCCGGATTTCGTGGAGACCGCGCGCATCACCTTCCCCGGCGGGCGTCCGGCCGACGAGGTCTGTCCCACGGAACTGGCCGTGGTCGCGTGGGCGGCCAACCTGGGCACGCTGACGTTCCACCCGTGGCCGGTGCGCCGGCCCGAGGTCGACCAGCCGGATCAGTTGCGCATCGACCTCGACCCGCAGCCGGGAACCGACTTCGACGACGCTGTCCTGGTCGCGGTGGAGATTCGCGGACTGCTGGCGACGCACGGCATCGAGGCGTTTCCCAAGACCTCCGGCGGGCGTGGTGTGCACCTGTACGTGCCGATCGAACCGCGCTGGACTTTCGTGCAGGCGCGACGGGCGTTGATCGCCTTCGGCCGCGAGGTGGAGCGGCACATGCCCTCGAAGGTGACGGTCAACTGGTGGAAAGAGGAGCGCGGCAGCCGCGTCTTCATCGACTACAACCAGATGGCGAGGGACCGCACGATCGCCTCGGCGTACTCGATTCGGCCGACACCGCGCGCGTTGGTGTCGGCGCCGGTGACGTGGGACGAGTTGGTGAACGTGTGTCCAGAGGACTTCAGCGTCCTGACGATGCCCGCGCGATTCGCCGAGGTGGGAGACCCGCATCGCGCTGTCGACGAGCACGCGTTCTCACTGGAACCGCTGTTGGAACTGGCCGCGCGGGACGAACGCGACAACGGTCTCGGCGACCTTCCCTATCCGCCCGACTACCCGAAGATGCCAGGAGAGCCCAAACGGGTTCAGCCGTCGAAGGCGCGGGACTAGCGGGTAGGCGGGTAGCGCGGCTGGTCACCGACACTGTGCGCGTCCGTGGATGAAGCGCGTTGGGCCGTCTGGTGGAAGTTGCGCATCCCGGAAGCGCTTCAGAGGGTCGTCTTGTCGGTCTGGCGACTTACACTGCTGGTGACGAAAGGGGATCACCGTGACGGGTTACCTCGTGCGCTATGTGGGCGGTCCTCTCGACGGTCGGGTTGACACGCTCGACGTGCTGCCCGACGAACCCAGGACAACGGTCACCCACGTACACCTGCACGGTGGACCGAAAATCGTGCACCACTACGACTTGCACTACGCCGTCGAGTACGGCTGCGAATACCGCTTACGCGAGGACTAGCGCAGTGAACGCCCCAGGCCATCGCGCGGGACATTCGAGTCCTCTGTGG
>JALZNB010000481.1 GCA_030857905.1 Actinomycetota bacterium | reverse complement strand
GTCCGGGAAGGGGTCGGCGTGCGCGCTGCGGCGGAACTGGAGATCGACGCGGTCTCCAAGCGCTTCGGCGACGTCGTCGCCTGCGACCGGTTGAGCTTCAGCGTCACCTCGGGTGAGGTGTTCGGCTTCGTCGGCGGCAACGGCGCGGGCAAGACCACCACCATGCGGGTGGTGCTGGGCGTGGTGCCCGCCGACGAGGGCGAGGTCAGGTGGGCCGGTGCCCCCGTCGACCACGCCGTGCGGACCCGGTTCGGCTACCTGCCGGAGGAACGCGGCCTCTACCCCAGGATGACCGTGCTCGACCAGCTCGTCTACCTCGCCGAGCTGCACGGCTTCGGGGTGAACGAGGCGCACCGCAACGCCGAGACCTGGATCGCCAGGCTCGGTCTGCGCGAGCACCGCGACAGCGAGGTGCAGAAGCTCAGTCTCGGCAACCAGCAGCGGGTCCAGCTCGGTGCCGCGCTCGTGCACGACCCCGAGGTGCTGATCCTCGACGAGCCGTTCTCCGGCCTCGACCCGATCGCCGTCGACCTGCTCGCCGACGTTCTGCGCGAGCGCGCCGACACCGGGGTGCCAGTGGTGTTCTCCAGTCACCAGCTCGACCTGGTCGAACGGCTGTGTGACCGGGTCGGCATCATCCAGAACGGAAGAATGGTGGCCTGCGGCACGGTCGACGAACTCCGGGTTGGCAGCGGAAGCACGCTCGTGGTGTCCGCGCCCGGTGCGGGCGCGGGTTGGGCGGCCGGGCTCGTCGGAGTCGAGGTGATCGCCGAACACCCGGGTCAGACCCGGTTGCGGCTCGCCGAGGGCGCCGACGACCAGCCCGTGCTCGCCGCGGCCCTGGCGACCGGGCCGGTGCACGGGTTCACCCGTCAACGACCATCACTGGCCGAACTGTTTCGCGACGTGGTCGACGCGGCCGGGGCGACGCGGTGAGCCGACCGCTGATCGCCGGGCCGAGGCCGACGATGGCACCGGGCCGCGCGGTGTGGCTGGTGGCCAGGCGCGAGCTGAGGTCCCGGCTGCGCGCCAAGTCGTTCCTGATCGGCACCGCGGTCTCCATCGCGATCCTGATCGCGTTCGTCATGATGCAGAGCACCCTGTTCGCCGACAACAGCCCGATCAGGATCGGCCTTTCCGGGCAGGCCACCGCGATCGCGGGACCGCTGACCGCGCAGGCGGACGCGGGTGACCTCGACATCAGCACCACCACCGTGCCCGATGTGGCGGCGGGCGAGACCCTGGTCGCCGACGACGATCTCGACATCCTGGTCAGTGGCGCGCCCGCGGAACTGCGCGTGCTGGTCAGGGAAAGCCTCGATGATGATCTGCGCAAGGTGCTCGACGGCCTGGTCCAGGAACAGGTTCTGCGCGCCCAGTTGGCCTCGGTCGAGGAACTGCGGTCCGACGAGGTGCTGGCCACGGTCGCCAACGCCTCGATCGACCTGCGTGCCCTCAGCGTCCCCGATCCGCTCCACGACCAGCGGCTCGCGTTGGCGCTGGTGATCGTCGCGTTGCTGTATATGGCTTTGCTGCTTTACGGCACCATGGTCGCGCAGGGCGTGGTCGAGGAGAAGTCGAGCCGGGTGGTGGAGATCCTGCTCGCCACCGTGCGACCGTGGCAGTTGCTGCTGGGCAAGGTGATCGGCCTCGGCCTGGTCGGGCTCGCGCAGTTCGTGGTGGTCGGCACGGTCGGGCTCGCGCTCGCGGTGAGCACCGACGTACTGACGATCGCGGGCCAGGCGACGAGCACGCTGCTGTGGGGCGTGCTGTGGTATCTGCTCGGCTACCTGTTCTACGCCACCGTGTTCGCCGCGGCCGGATCACTCGTGTCGCGCCAAGAGGAGACCCACTCGGTGCTGCTGCCGATCACGATGGTGCTTGTGCTGGCCTTCGTACTCGGTTTCGGCCTGCTGACTCGCTCGCCGTCCGGCACGGCGACAACCGTGTTGTCACTGCTGCCGCCGTTCGCGCCGATCTTGATGCCCGGCCGGATCGCGCTGGGCGTGGCGCCGGGGTGGCAGATCGCGCTGGCCGTCGTGCTCACGGCGGTCTCGGTGGCCGGGTTGGCCTGGCTCGGCGGCCGGATCTACGCCGGTGCCGTCCTGCGCACTGGTGCACGTCTGAGCGTTCGCCAGGCGCTACGCGGCTGACATCAATCCTTGATCTTGCCGTACCTGTCCAACGCCACCTGTCGCTCGTGCGCGTGGTCGACGATCGGCGCCGGGTATTCGGACGGGAGGTCGTTGAGCTGGTGGACCTTCTTGCCGGGAACGTCCCGCAACTCCGGCACGTACTTCCGCACATAGTCGCCGTCCGGGTCGAACTTCTCGCCCTGGGTGCCGGGATTGAAGACGCGGAAGTACGGCGCCGCGTCGGTTCCGGTGCCCGCCGTCCACTGCCAGCCGTGCTGGTTGGACGCCAGGTCGCCGTCGACCAGGTGCCGCATGAAGTGGCGGGCACCCAGCCACCACGGGACGTGCAGGTCCTTCACCAGGAAGCTGGCGACGATCATCCGTACCCGGTTGTGCATCCACCCCTCCGCCAGGAGCTGCCGCATCCCGGCGTCCACGATCGGATAGCCGGTCTCCCCGCGACACCACGCCTCGAAGTGCTCGGGATGGCTGTCGTGGCGCATCGCGTCGAACTTGGGGTTGTAGTTCTCCCGCGCGGTTTCCGGGCGGTGCCACAGCACATCGGCGTAGAAGTCCCGCCAGGCCAACTCGGTGCGGTAGGTGTCGACGCCCTCGCGCTCGCGCTCGCGCTCGGAGAGGTCGGCGAGCAACGTGCGCGGGTGCACACACCCCCAGCGCAGATACGGTGACATCCGGCTGGTGCCAGGGACATCGGGCCGGTTCCGGTCGCGGTCGTAATCGGGCAACCGCTCGTCGCGGAAGACCTCCCAGGTGCGCAGCGCCGCCGACTCCCCCGCGTCCGGTAGGTCCGCCTCGTGTGCAGGGTCGTCCGGGATGCGGACCCCGCGCGGTCCACCGTTCTTCTCGGACGGCTCGATCCAGTCCACTATGGACTTACCCGTGTCGGCTGGTTCACTCCAGCCGTGCCGCGCCCATGCCCGACTGAACGGGGTGAACACCTTGAACGGTTCACCGTCGTCCTTGCGCACCCGGCCGGGCGCCACCACATATGGCGAACCAGTCCGCACGAACTCGATGTCGTTGATGGACAACGCTTTTTCGACCTGCTCGTCCCGTTGACGGCCATACGGGCCGTAATCAGCGGACACGTGGACCGACTGCGCGCCCGCGGCTTCGGCGATTCTCGGCACCACGTCCGCGGGCTCACCGTGCACCACGAGCAACCGCCCGCCGAGCTGGTCGTCCAAGTCGCGTAGGCACCGGTAGAGGAAAGCCAACCGAGGCGCCCCTGACGGCGTACGCAGCGTGTCGTCGAGCACGAACACACCGAGCGCCCGCTTGGCGCGGGTCGACGCCTCAAGCAGCGCCGGGTGGTCACCGGTCCGCAGGTCGCGTCGAAACCAGACCACCACAGGAGATTCAGCCACGAACCGCACGCTACCGAGACCGGCGAACCCGCGCAGTCCGACCCGGAACACGAACGAGGGCCGCCCCGAAGTCGGGACGGCCCTCACGATCCGAACTCAGCGCTCGGTGATCGACTTGTAGTCGCGCTCGGTCTGGCCGATGTAGACCTGGCGGGGACGGCCGATCTTCGTCGCCGGGTCGGTCATCATCTCGCGCCAGTGCGCGATCCACCCCGGCAGCCTGCCGATGGCGAACAGCACCGTGAAGAACTTGGTCGGGAAGCCCATTGCGCGGTAGATGAGGCCGGTGTAGAAGTCGACGTTCGGGTAGAGCTTGCGCGAGACGAAGTAGTCGTCGGCCAGCGCGTGCGCTTCGAGCTGCTTGGCGATGTCGAGCAGCGAGTCGTCGCCGCCGAGCTTGCTCAGGATCTCGTCGGCGGTCTTCTTGATGATGGCGGCGCGCGGGTCGTAGTTCTTGTAGACCCGGTGGCCGAAGCCCATCAGCTTGACGCCGTCCTCCTTGTTCTTCACCTTCTTCACGAAGGAGTCGACGTCGCCGCCGGAGTCGCGGATGCCTTCGAGCATCTCCAGCACCGCGCTGTTCGCACCGCCGTGCAGCGGGCCGAACAACGCGTTGATGCCCGCGGACACACTGGCGAACAGGTTCGCCTCGGACGATCCGACCAGGCGCACGGTCGAGGTCGAACAGTTCTGCTCGTGGTCGGCGTGCAGGATGAACAGCAGGTCGAGCGCCTTGACCAGGGTCGGGTCGACGTCGTAGTTCTCCGCGGGCAGCCCGAAGGTCATCCGCAGGAAGTTCTCCACCAGGCCAAGGGAATTGTCCGGGTAGAGGAACGGCTGGCCGACCGACTTCTTGTAGGCGTACGCCGCGATCGTGGGCAGCTTCGCCAGCAGCCGGATCGTGGAGATCTCCACCTGCTCGGAGTCGAACGGCTTGAGGCTGTCCTGATAGAAGGTCGACAACGCCGACACCGCGGAGGACAGCACCGGCATCGGGTGCGCGTCACGCGGGAAACCGTCGAAGAACCGCTTGAGGTCCTCGTGCAGCAGGGTGTGCCTGCTGATCTTGTGCGTGAAATCCTCGAGTTCGGCCGTGCTGGGCAGTTCCCCATAGATCAGCAGGTAGCTGACCTCAAGGAAACTGGACTTCTCGGCCAACTGTTCGATCGGGTAGCCGCGGTAACGCAGGATGCCCGCGTCGCCGTCGATGTAGGTGATCGCGGAGGAGCACGCCGCGGTGTTCACGAAGCCGGGGTCGAGGGTCACCAGGTCGGTCTTGGCCAACAACTTGCCCAGGTCGACGCCAGCCGTACCCTCGGTGGCGGGGATGACCGCCATCTCATGCTCGCCGCCGGGGTAGCGGAGGGCGGCAGTCTGCTCCGTGCCAGTGGGCACAACGGTCCCGTCGGGCATCCAAGTACCTCTCACACTCTGACAGGGCGGCAGTGTCGGCCGAGCCGGTACGGCCCTTGGTCGGTGCGATCACGGCAAGAGTGTTGCCGCAGCGCAGGCACCGCCCCGTTGGGGTCCTGAGCGTCCTACGCTAGTGCCCTGCGCGCATTTCAGACAGCCGTGGGCCGGACAGATGGGCACTGTTGGGACACGTATCACAGAAGGCATACGACCGATTGGGCGGTTGTCCAGCGTTTCTCCGGTCTGAGGTCGACCGGTGTGCTGTGCGCGACTAATCGCCGGGCGCGACTCGCGGCGCGAGTCCACCGAGGAGCAGGTCCTGCAGCGCGGCGAACGCCGCCGCGTCGGACACCTCGGCCCGACCGCCGATGGCGCCGGTCTGAATCCCCTCGATCAGCCACCCGGCCATCTCGCCGACCAGTCGGGCGTGCACGTCACGGAACAGGCCGTCGGCGACACCCTCCTGGATGAACGTGCGAATGCGGGCGGCCGCGGCCTGGGCGTTGCGCTGGTAGACCGCGCCGGTCGGCGGGTAGTGGTGGACATCGGCGACGAACTTGGCCGACGCTCTCGACAGTTCTTCCGCCGCGCCGGTGAGGTAGCTGGCGATGCGCGCCCGCGCGTCCGGCGCGGTGGCGACCTGCTTCTCGATGCGTTCGGTGGCGACGCGGAAGAAATGGGTGACGACCCGCAACGCGAGTTGTTCTTTGCTGGGCGCCAACGCGTAGAGCGTCGATTTCGAGCAATGCAGCCGTGCCGCGTAGTCGTCGAGGGTGTACTCGGCAAACCCGTCATCAAGGAACAAAGTGAGCAGTTCCTCTAGGAGCGCCGACTGCCGGGCCGTCGGCGTACGGCGGATAGGCCGGATCATCCACTCAGCGTATCGACAGGAGATGAACCACAACAGTACTGTAAAGTGTCCTACAGTACTCTTTTTGGTACTTCACTCGATCGTGGAGGCCCTGATGCCCGCCGAGCGCCTGCTGCCGAACACCGAAGCCGAGGACCTGCTCAAGCTCACCCGCGAGATCGCCCGCGACGAGCTCGCACCCTTGGCCGCGCGGTACGAGGAAGAGGAACGTTTCCCCCGCGAACAGTTCCGGCTGCTCGGTCGCAGCGGCCTGCTCGGCCTGCCCTACCCGGAGCGATGGGGCGGCGCCGCACTCTCCTACGAGGTCTACCTCCAGGTGCTCGAAGAGATCTCAAGCGCGTGGATGTCCGTCGGCGTCGGCCTGTCCGTACACACCATGTCCTGCTACGCGCTGGCCGAGAACGGCACCGACGAGCAGCGCGACAGCTTCTTCCCCGACATGCTCGGAGGCGACCTGCTGGGCGCATACGCCCTGTCGGAATCACACGCGGGCTCCGACGCGGCGGCCCTGTCCACCCGCGCGACCCTCGACGGTGATGCCTATGTGGTCAACGGCACGAAGGCGTGGATCACCCACGCGGGCCAGGCCGACTTCTACACAACCATGGTGCGCACCGCCAACACCGGCGGGAAGGGCATCAGCTGCCTGCTCGTCGCCGCCGACACCCCCGGCCTCTCGGCGGCGACCCCGGAACGAAAAATGGGCCTGACCGGCTCGACCACCGCTCAGATGATCTTCGACAACACTCGCGTCGACACCGACCGCCGCATCGGCGCCGAGGGCGACGGCCTCAAGATCGCCCTCTCCTCACTCAACTCCGGCAGGCTCGGCATCGCCGCGTGCGCCGTCGGCCTCGCCCAGGCAGCGCTGGACGAAGCGGTGGCCTACGCCAAGCAACGCACCCAGTTCGGCTCGGCCATCATCGACTTCCAGGGCCTCGGTTTCCTGCTCGCCGACATGGCGGCCGCCGTCGAATCCTCCCGGGCCACCTACCTGGAGGCCGCCCGCAGGCGCGACCGGGGCTTGCCGTTCCAACGGCAGGCATCGATCGCGAAACTGGTGGCGACCGACGCGGCGATGCAGGTGACCACGGACGCGGTGCAGGTACTCGGCGGCGCCGGATACACCAGGGACTTCCCCGTCGAGCGGTACATGCGCGAGGCGAAGGTGCCGCAGATCTTCGAGGGCACCAACCAGATTCAGCGCATAGTCATCGCGAAAGCCCTCGCCAAGAGCTGATTCGATCGGCCATCAAGGAGCGGACCCGCCCCGAGGACATGGGGCGGGCTACCCGCGCCGGGCACATGCCGTCACTGGTCGTGGTGCCATCTCTTCGTCACTCGCGCTTGCTCACGACCTTCTCGGCAGTCGAGTAGTCGTCTCCCCCGGGCGGGGAAGAAGTGGTGATCAACAGGTCCATCTCGAACCCGTCCACGCACTTGACGCGCATGACCTCACCCTTGTTGCCGAGACTCACCCGCTCGACGGCGGTCACCTCGGGATGTCCCTGGATGATCTCGTCCAGCAAGTCCCGCACCCGTTGGTTACGCACAGCTACCACGCCTCCTTCGGGATGACATAGTCGTCATGGGTGGAGATGCCAGGGCCGCGGACGTGCATCACCGGCACGTGTGAATTCGCGCCGCTGGTGTGCTTGATCTTCTGGATCGCGTTGTTCGGCATCCGTTTTCCCGTGGGCGACATGACCTCGCCCGTTTCGAGGCCGACCACCTCGGTGATCTCATCGTGGTCCAGCGCTTCCAGCCGCTCGCGCAACCATCGCTCAAAGTCGTTGACTCTCACCTTGGGCACCCTTCCAGGCCGCCCGCCCCCGGATCGGCCTGTCACCGCGAGTCGACACGATCGGGTGGGCCGGAGACGCAACAGGAGTCGATCACTCGGCAGGTCGGCGAGTCGTCGGCCGGGAGTAGTTCGCAAACACACGACTTAGTCGTGATTTCGCCAACCTCAACTATTCAGTGAATTGTTTTCTTTCGGATATTTTTTGCCGTTTGCACGCTTACACCGTTGTGCTGGTGAACGATGTCCCCCTGACAGGGGCACCTCCGGCATCCTTCTCAGTCCGAGCCTCTGCCGAGCAGATGAGAGTCACGATGAGCTTTTCGACGCTGGCCGAGCACGTGGTGAACGTCCTCGCCAGATTGATGACGGGCCGGGTACCCCGGTCGTCCACCTCGGACATGCTGGTGGACGCGGTTGTCTCCCGGTTGCGTCGGGTCGGTGCGCTGGGTGCGTTCGACGTGTTCGCCAGGGACGCGTTGTCGCCCCGTCGCCAAGGCGCGTTGCTGGAAGTGCTCAATGACCAATTCCGGCGTGATCCGCTATTTCGCGACACAATCACGTCGTTGGTCACCGCGGTGGAATCGCCGATGACGCCACTGGAACCGACAGAGCCGCCGATTCAGCCAGAATCGGCGAAGCCGGACACCGATGACGTACCCGTGAAACGCGGTCGCGCGCGGAAGTACGCCATCATCGGCGTCACCGCGGTCGTCGCTGTCGTGCTGTCTGCCATCGCGGGCCGGGTGATCTACCTCGACGCGACCGAGGAAGTATCGCCGGACGGCAATGTGGGTTGCGGAACGTTCTGGGCTCTACCCCAGCCAGAGCAGCACGATCTACTCAAGAGCATCTATCGCGACCGCGACGAACCCAAACGCGCCGAGGATGCGTACATCATCCAAAACGTGCTCTACGCCTGTGGCCAGAAGCCGACCTCCACGATCGCCGAGATCGTGGATTCGTCTCTCTGACAGCTCATCCGAACCTGTCAGTTGCGCGACGCCGGGCGGCGCTCGCGGTAGCGTGGGTCGGCGGTGACGCCCTCGCCGGTGGCCTCGTCGAAGTGGTAGACCTCGCGGCCGTCGATGAAGACCCGCATGGCGCGGCTCATCACGTCCAAGGGGTCGCCGGACCAGATGACCAGGTCCGCGTCGAGGCCGGGCTTGAGCGCGCCGACCCGGTCGTCGAGGCCGAGGATGCGTGCCGGGTTGGTCGTGATGGAACGCATGCCGGTTTCCTCGTCGAGCCCTTCCTTCACCGCGAGGGTCACCTGGTGGACCAGGAAGTTGATCGGGATCACCGGGTGGTCGGTGGTGATCGCGATGGTCACCCCGGCGCGGGCGAGGATGCCGGGGTTGCGCAGGGTCCGACCACGAACCTCGATCTTCACCCTGGTGGTGAACAGTGGTCCCACGATCACCGGCACCCCGCGCTCGGCGATGAGGTCGGCGATCAGGTGTGCCTCGGTGCCGTGGTTGAGCACCAGCCGGTAGCCGAACTCGTCGGCCAGGCGGAGTGCGGTGGCGATGTCGTCGGCGCGGTGTGCGTGCTG
This sequence comes from Actinomycetota bacterium, assembly GCA_030857905.1. Taxonomy (GTDB): domain Bacteria; phylum Actinomycetota; class Actinomycetes; order Mycobacteriales; family Pseudonocardiaceae; genus Actinokineospora. The sequence continues at coordinate 7,248 of JALZNB010000481.1, read as the reverse complement.
GCACCACGGGAGGTCGCCGTCGAGGACCGGGACGAGTGCCTCGTGGGTGAGGTCGCGCTCGAAGGGCTTGCCTTCCTCGGCCGCGTGCGCCTTGCGCTCCTGGTAGTCCTGCGCCTTGGTGAGCGCCTCGCGGATCACCGCCGCGACCCCGAGTCGGGTCGACGGCATGGTCTTGCGATCGCCGTAGACGCGCTTCGGGTTCTCCCCGAGCGCGCTCTTCATGCTCACCGGGTCGCGCAGCAGCATCTCGTCGACCGTGCGGCCCCACGCCTTCACCGCGACGGTGTGGCCGCCGATCACGTTGCCGGAGCCGGGTTTCACCACGATGGTGGTCACCCCGCCGGACAGCGCGTCCCGGAAGCCCTCGTCGTCGGGGTTGATGCCGTCGATGGCCCGGACGCGGGCGGTGTTCGGGTCGGTCATCTCGTTGGCGTCCTGACCGGCCCAGCCCTCGCCCTCCTCCCAGATGCCGACGTGGCCGTGGGCCTCGACGAAGCCGGGCAGCACCCACGACCCGGACGCGTCCACGATCTCGGCGTCATCGGGGATGTCGACGTCGACCTCGGGCCCGACGGCGACGATCTTGCCGTCCTCGATCAGCACTGTCCCGCCGTCGATGGGTTCGCCCTCGATCGGCACCACGTATCCACCAGTCACCGCGATAGTCACGGTGACGACGATATGCCTGCCAGGCCCCAGGACGCCGCCCAGCGCTCGCCAGGGGCGACTTCCAGCAGGTCAACGCCGGAGTTGAGGGCGTCGGGCGGGCAGGTCATCGGTTCGATCGCGATGGCCCGCCCCGGCCTGCCGGGGAAGTCGCCCGGGGTGAAGACCTGCACCCACTTGAACACCGGGTCGGCCCAGAGGTCGACGCCGCCGTCCGGGCCGCGCAGGGTGTGGTGGACGAGACCGTCGTCGCCGGGGACGCAGCCGCCGAAGGCGTCGTCGAGGTCCAGATCGCGGACCGGACCGTCGATCGTCGCGGGCGCCGCGGGCCCGGTAGGCACCATCCGCTCGGGGTCCAGCGGCAGGTGCGTGGTCGCGGCGAGGCGTAGGACGGCGTCGTCGGGGGTCGAGCGGCCGGGGCGCGGGTAGGGGTGGGTGCCGACGCCGAAGGGCATCGGCTGGTCACCGAGGTTGTGCACGCCGTGGGTGACCTTGAGGCCGAACTCGCCGACCGCGTAGGTGATGCTCGCGCGGAATCGGAACGGCCAGCCCGGCTGACCGTCGACTACGACGTCGAGCGACACGCTGTCGATCTCGTGCGCGGTCACGATCCACGGCACCTTGCGGACGAGTCCGTGGCTGGCGTTGCCGCGCGCCGGTTCGGTGACCTCCAGGTGCTGTGGCGTGCCCCGATAGTTCCATTCGGCACCCGCGACCCGGTTGGGCCAAGGCACGAGTACCCCGCCCGCGCCCAGCGGTGGCGGCTCGTCGGCGCCGAAGGTCTCCAGGTGTGCCACGCCATCGATCTCGAACGCCCGCAGGGTCGCACCGAGTTCGGTGACGACCGCGCGGGCGCCACCACCGTTGATCTCCATACCGAGCAGCGTAGGGAAGTCGCCGACGTCGAGCAGTGCGACTTGAACTACTTGCTCAGCTTCTCCGGGTTGAACGCGACCTTGCCGACGACCAGTCGGTTGACCAACCACAGCACCACGCCGACGCCGAGCAGAATCGCCGCGATCCCGTACTCGCGCGCCGGTCGACCCGACAGCGGACTCGCCAGGTAGGCACAGGCGATCGCACCGATGACCGGCAGGATGGTCGGCGCGCGGAAGTGCTTGTGCTCGACAGTGTCCTTGCGCAGCACCAGAACCGCGACGTTGACCACGGTGAACACCAGCAGCAGCAACAAGGACGTGGTGCCGCCGAGCAGGCTGATGTCGACGGTGGCCACCAGCACCATCGCGATCACGCTGGTGAACAGGATCGACACCCACGGGGTGCGGCGGAACGGGTGAACCGTGCCGAAGGCGCGCGGGATGATCCGCTCGTTCGCCATGCCGTAGACCAGCCTGCTGGCCATCAGCATGTTGATCAACGCCGAGTTGATGACCGCGAGCAGCCCGATCAGGGCGAACAGCCACAGCGGGAACCCCGGCGCGCCAACCGAGACGACTTCGAGCAGCGCGTCGCTCTTCGCCGCGGCGAGATCGTCGGCGGAGACAAGCAGCGACGAGGTGATGGCGACGAGGACGTAGATCGTGGCCGCGATACCCATGCCGAGCAGCATGGCCTTCGGGAAGATCCGCACCGGGTCCTTGCACTCCTCGGCCATGTTGACCGAGTCCTCGAAACCGACCATGGCGAAGAAGGCGAGCGCGGTGGCCGAACTGATCGCGACGAGCGGCGTCTGGCCGACGGTGTCGATCTCGGTCAACCGGGCGGGTTCGCCTTGGCCCTGGGTGACGGCGTAGAAGCCGATCACGATCACGATCAGCAGACCGGCGAGTTCGACGATGGTCAGAACCACGTTGGCCCACAACGATTCCGCGACACCGCGGAAGTTCACCGCGGCGAGCAGGATGATGAAGCCGACGGCGATCCACACCGTCGGCACGACCAGCGAGTCGCCGAGCAGCTTGCGCAGATAGGTGTTACCGAACGCCTGCGCGGCCGACGCGGCCGAGGTGATCCCGGACGACATCACGGCGAAGGCGACCATGAACGTGACGAACTGGATCTTGAACGCCCGGTTGGCGTAGAGCGCGGCACCCGCGGCGCGCGGGTACTTGCCGACCAGCTCCAGATAGCTGAACGCGGTGAGGAAGGCGACGGTGAAGGCGATCAGGAACGGCAACCACAGCGCGCCGCCGATCTTGCCCGCGACCGTTCCGGTGAGCGCGTAGACGCCGGTACCGATGATGTCGCCGACCACGAACAGCAGCAGCAACCCAGGGCCGATCACCCGCTTGAGGGGTGGTTGCCCTTGCTCGGTGGTGTCCACAGTCGCCTCAGCCATGCGCAGAGTGTCCCAGGACACACCTTTGGCAACAAGACGTAACCTGTAAAGAACTTATGATGGTTACATGTCGATTGTCGTCCTGGACGCACCCACCAACCTGGGCCTACGACCACCCGCACCCGGCACGGTCCCCGGTTGCGCGAAAGCACCCGGCGCCCTGCGCGACCACGACCTGCTGGGGCGGCTCGGCGCACGCGACGCGGGCCACGTGGTCGCCCCGCGTTACGACCGAGGCGACTGGTCCGACGGCGACGGTGTCTTCCACGCCGCCGAGATCGCGCGGTACGCCAGTCGTCTCGCCGATCGCATCGAGGCCGCACTGAACGCGGGCGACTTCCCGGTGGTCCTCGGCGGCGATTGCAGCCTGCTGCTCGGCCCGGCGATCGCGAGCCATCGCAGGGAAGGCCGGATCGGGCTGGTCTATCTCGACGGCAGCTCGGACCTACGACACCCGGGCAACTCCGAAACCGTTGGCGCGGCGGCGGGCGAGGCGTTGGCACTGACGAGCGGTCGGGGCCAAGCGGATGTGACCACCGGCAAGGCTCTCTACTCCGACGGCGACATCGTCGTGCTGGGCATCCGTGACTACGACGACCATCTCGCCGAGATGACCGCCGTGGGCATCGCGTACCGAACCGCGCCGGACATCCGCTCGCGTGGTGCTTCGGAGACGGCCGACTGGGTGCGGAGCACCCTTGATCACCTGCACGGCTACTGGCTGCATCTCGACGTGGACGTACTCGACCCTTCCGTGCTGACGGCCGTCGACTCCCCCGACCCCGGCGGACTGCTGGCCGAGGAGTTGGTCGACCTGGTGACTCCGATCGTGGCCGACCCGCGCTGCCTCGGCGTCGACTACACGATCTTCGACCCGGATCTCGACTCCGATGGTTCCCAAACGGCACTGGCGGCGGACTTGCTGGTCAGGTCGTTGACGTCCCGCTCGACGTGAACCGATAGCGCCAGAAGGACGGCATCCACGCCACGACGGCGACGGTCAACACGAGCACCAGCACCCCGCCAACGGTCGCGACCATCGCCGTGCCGAACGCGGCGGCGCCCCACCCGTGCAGCATGTCGGCGATGCGTGGCCCACCGGCGACGACCACGGTGAACACGCCCTGCATTCGGCCGCGCATCTCGTCGGTGGCCTCGGTTTGCAGCATCGCACTGCGGTGTACCGCGCTGACCAGGTCGGCACCGCCCGCGAGCGCGAGGAAGAACACCGCCCACCACAGCGAGGTCGACAGGCCGAACCCGATGATCGCCAAGCCCCACCCGATGATCGCGAGGGTGATCACCGCACCCTGTCGCGGCAGCCGGGCGAACGAACCGGAGAACAGGCCGAACAGCGCTGCGCCGATCGGGATGGCGGCGAAGAGCCAGCCCAGCGCGGCGCCCCCGCCGGGCGGGTCACCGAAGGTGCGTTCGGCCATCTCCGGGAACAGGGCCCTGGGCATCCCCGCGACCATCGCGATGATGTCGACGAGGAACGAGACCAACAGCAGGCGTTTCACCGAGAGATATCGCAGGCCGGCCGCGATGTCGCGCAAGCCCGCTTTCCGGGACGCGTTCGCACCCGGCGGCATCGACGGCAACAGCGTCACCAGCCACAGCGCGCCGAAGAGCGCGACCGTGTCGATCAAGTACAAAGTGGACAGTCCGATCACCGGGATCAGCGCACCGGCGAGCAACGGACCGAAGATCATGCCGAAGGTGAACGTGGTGAAGCCGAGCGCGCTGGCCGGTGCGATCAGCTCCGGCGGCACTACGCGGGCGATGGCTGCGCTGCGGGTCGGCATGTTCACCGCGACGAAGGCTTGTTGCAGACCGAGCAGCACCAACACGACCCAGACCGAGTTCACCGCGAGGAATGCCTGCGCCCACAGCGATCCCGAGGTGACCACCACTCCGAGATTGCTGACGATCATGACTTTGCGGCGGTCGAAGGCATCGGCTATCGCGCCGCCCCAAAGACCGAAGACGAGCAGGGGAAACAGCCCGACCGCGCCGGTGAGACCGACATAGGCGGACGAGCCGGTCAGGTCGTATATCTGCTTGGGGACCGCCACGGCGGTGAGTTGACTGCCGACGGCGGTGACCACTGTGGACAGCCACAGGCGGCGGTAGGCGACGATGCGTAACAGCCTGGTGTCCAGCATGATTCGGCCGAGCAACTTCCGGGCTCGCCCCCGGCGATCGGATTCCGACTCGGCACCCACGATTAGTTAGCGTAAGCCAACTATCCCCGGGATCGGGTGTGATTTTCACCGTCCGGGCGTCCGCGGACCGCAGACGAAACGTAACCAGTCCACCTTCGATTCGCCGAGACTTCCGGACGTCGCAGCACCTCGTCCAGCGTCTCCGCTCGCGCTCCGGTCGGCCGCGACCAGGTCCGGGCGCTGTCGTATCGCACCCAGTTCGCGAGATCGGCCTTGGCGTCGAGCCGCAGGTCAGGGTCGTCCAGCAGTCGCAGGTCCAGCAACACCCGAATCCACGGATCCTGGGCACGCGGCAACGGGTGGCTCAACCAGGGACCATCAGGCCGACACCGCCCGAGAGCCCGAGCCTGAACCGCGTCGGCCCGGATCGTCGCCGCCGAGCACCCGGCCAACAGCCTCAGCTCGGTGTCGTCGGCGTCGCGCAGGACCGCGTCGGCACACAGACGGCGGACGACCACATCCCGTTCCGGCAAGGCGGCCGTCAGCAGATGCCGCCTGGGCAGGCGGCCTGCCCCGACCCGGTAGGCCGTCCGCCGCGTGCCGCGGTCGTCCGAGTCGAGGACTTCCGTCAGCGTCTCGATCGGACCATCCTGGAGAACTCCTTCGACACGGTCGACCAGCCAGTCGCCCGACGCGCGGCCGCGCAGCGTGAAGGCCATCGGGGCGAAGGAATGACATCAATCCCCGGCCTTCTCTGGTGTGCCGGGGATTGTGCGCGTCGGTCAGGGAGCGAGACGCTGGATTTTCCAACTGTCGCCGAACAGTTTGTAGCGCAGGCGGTCGTGCATGCGGTCGCGCCTGCCCTGCCAGAACTCGACGACCTCCGGCTGCACCCGCCAACCGCCCCAGTGCGGCGGTACGGGTACGGAGTCGGCGTCGGCGAACTGGCGTTGGACGTTGGCCAACGCGGATTCCAAGGAATTGCGGCCGGTGACCACAATCGACTGCGGCGAGGCCCACGCGCCCAACTGCGATCCGCGCGGACGCTTGGCCCAGTACTCGGCGGTCTCGGCGGCGCTGACCTTCTCCACCGTGCCGCGCACGGTGGCCTGACGATGGATGCCGTACCAAGGGAAGGTCGCGGAGGCGTAGCGGGTCGCCATCAGGTCGTGGCTCTTGGTCGAGGTGTAGTTGGTGAAGAAGACGACGCCACGTTCATCGAGGCCCTTGGCCAACACCGTGCGCGACGAGGGGACACCGTTGTTGTCCGCGGTGGCGAGAACCATCGCGTTCGGTTCGGACAGTCCGGCGCGCTTGGCGTCGTCGAGCCAGAGTTGAAGTTGTCCGTGCCAGGTGTCGGCGAGTTCCGACTCGGCCAGGGCTCCTTCTTCGTAGGCGACCCGCATGGTCGGAAGTTCCAGAGCGATGTCTCCGTCAGCCATCCGCTTCTCCTCTACCGAACGTAGGGGCCACCGCACGACTTCGGACGTTACGGGGAATCGAGATGAACGGAAACCGCCCAGACGGTGACTGCGGCCACCCGATAGCGGCCAGTTCCCGCACCGGGGCCGTGGACTAGGGGACATCGACAAACTGAATCGGTCAACTAGATCGTGACCGACGACACCGGCGTGAACGATTGCTAACTTGCCGCGCAAGGAGCAGGGTGTGGCCAGCCGTGCAGTGGTGCCCGGCGTCGGCCTCCTTCTCTTTGCCGCCACCGCCGCTGCGCGAATCCGTCGGGGACTTGGCGCGAAAGGCGTGGCTTATGCACAACGCGGTGCAGGACATCAAGGACACCTCCGCAGCGACGGCAGAGCCGGACGACGGCTACCGCCCCGGTCTCGAAGGCGTCATCGCCTTCCGCACCGAGATCGCCGAACCGGACCGGGACGGCGGCGCGCTGCGCTACCGGGGCGTCGACATCGAGGACCTGGTCGGCAAGGTCACCTTCGGCAACGTGTGGGCGCTGCTCGTCGACGGCCGCTTCGGCCCCGGCCTGCCGCCCGCCGAGCCGTTCCCCCTGCCCGTGCACTCCGGCGACGTGCGCGTCGACGTCCAAGCCGGACTCGCGATGCTCGCCCCGATCTGGGGCTACCGGCCGCTGCTGGACATCAC
>JALZNB010000461.1 GCA_030857905.1 Actinomycetota bacterium | reverse complement strand
CTTCAAGGTCCCACGTGAGGTGGTCTTCCTCGACGAACTTCCCCGCAACGCCACCGGCAAAGTCCGCCGCGACGACCTCCCCGCCTGCGACTGAGGACCGGTCTCCGCAGGTCACGCACCCTCGGCGGTCGACACGACGTGGTGCAGGGTCGACACCGCCAGCGAGACCAACGCGTCCCGGTCCTGTCGTCCGTGGGCCGCCCACTCGATCGCCAGTTCCTCGGTGAACGCCCACCAGGCTCGGATCGCCAACTCGGCCGCCTCACCGCGGGCCGTCCCACCCATGGCCTCGATGACCCGTGAGGTCAACGCGTCCTGGGTTTCGTCGTGGATGGCCTGAATCCAGGCATCCGGGCCGGAGGTGCGAAACAAGCCGACATACTGGGTACGCCGCCGTTCGATGAACGTGACGTAACCTTCCACGATCGTGCGGACCTGATCGCCCCGCGCGGCGCCCGGATCAGCCCGAGCGGCCCGCAGAAGCCGTCTGCTCGCTGCGCGGACAACCTCGACGTAGTAGTCCTGCTTGGTGGGAAAGTAGTGGAACAACAGGCTGCGGGAGATGCCCGCGTCCTTCGCCACATCATCGATCGTGATCTGATGAATCGGCCGGGCGGTGAGCATGCGCAGGCCGATGCCGATGAGCTGCTTACGCCTCTCCGGCGCCGTACGGCGGATGCGCGCGGTCATCGGCCCTCCCGTGGATAGGGGTCGCGTGCTGAGCAGTGCTCAACAGTCACCGGAGGTTACCCCGCCGAACTGGCTGGCTGTGGCCATGGGATTCGGGTATCTAGGCTGATCGGCAGCCGTGAGAGAGTCCCGAAGCGAGCGCTGTTCCGATCACTGACGGGTGGGTCGCGTACCTGGAGTGGTTGCGGTTGTGTACTGCCTGACGATGAGGTCACCCCTGTCTGTGGTGGGGCCCGCATGATCTCGCCGCGGTCGCGGTCATCGGCCCTCCCGTTGAATATTACTTGTGGGTAAGGGTAGCGTGTTGAGCAGTGCTCAACAGTAACCGGAGGTTGCCGTGGATTTCGCGCATTCCGATCGAGCGGCCGACTATCTCGCGAGGGTCGGTGAATTCATCCGCGCCGAGATCGATCCGATCGAGTCCGGTTATCACCGTGAGTTGGCCGCCCTCGACAACCCGTGGGTGGTGCTGCCCATCATCGAGGAACTGAAGGCGAAGGCGCGGGAGCGGGGGCTGTGGAACCTGTTCCTCACCGCCGAGAGTGGGCTGAACAACGCCGAGTACGCGCCGCTCGCCGAGTTGATGGGGCGGTCGGTGATCGCGCCGGAGGTGTTCAACTGCAACGCGCCGGACACCGGGAACATGGAGGTGTTGCACCTCTATGGCAGTGACGAGCAGCGGCGCCGTTGGTTGGATCCGTTGCTGCGCGGCGAGATCCGTTCCGCGTTCTGCATGACCGAGCCCGATGTCGCCTCCTCCGACGCGACGAACATGGCGGCGACCGCGAAGGTCGACGGTGACTCGATCGTCCTCAATGGACGCAAGTGGTTCTCCACCGGTGTCGGGCATCCGCACTGCCGGGTGCTGATCTTCATGGGCCTCACCGACCCGGACGCGCCGAAGTACGCCCGGCATTCGATGGTTCTCGTCCCGCTCGGCGCGGACGGGGTCAAGATCGAGCGCATGTTGTCGGTGTTCGGCCGCCACGACGAGCCGTTCGGGCACGGCGAGGTCAGCTTCACCGACGTTCGTCTGCCGCTCGACGCCGTCATCGCCGGGCCCGGCCGCGGGTTCGAGATCGCCCAGGGCAGGCTCGGCCCGGGCCGCATCCACCACTGCATGCGGCTCATCGGGCTCGCCGAGAAGGCGCTCGAACTGGCCTGTGTGCGGGCGACCGACCGGGTGGCTTTCGGCAAGCCGTTGGCCAATCTCGGGGGTAACCGGGAGCGGATCGCGCAGGCGAGGATCGCCATCGAGCAGGCCCGTCTGCTCGTCCTTAGTACCGCGTGGAAATTGGACACCTACGGGCTCAAGGGTGCGCTGTCCGAGGTATCGCAGATCAAGGTTGTCGTGCCGAACATGGCGCTCAGTGTGATCGACATGGCCATCCAGTTGCACGGTGGCGCGGGCATGACCGATGACTTCCCGCTCGCAGCCGCCTACGCCGGGGCGCGCGCGTTGCGGCTGGCCGACGGTCCCGACGAGGTGCATCTTGGTGTGGTGTCGCGCATCGAGCTGAAGAAGTACGTTTCGTGACCGGACGAATCCTGATCACTGGCGCCGCCTCGGGTCTCGGGCGCGCGTTGGCCACCCGATACGCCGCGGCAGGTTGGCGGGTCGCTGTGTCCGATGTGGATGGTGCGGCTGCCGAGACCGCGGCCAAGGAGATCGGCGCGCGGCACCTGACTCTCGACGTGACCGACGAGGACTCCTGGCTGGCCGCCCGCGACTGGTGCGCGGCCGAGTGGGACGGGCTCGATGTCCTGGTCAACAACGCCGGTGTCGGTTCCGGCGGGCGGATCGAACGCGTCCCACTGTCGGATTGGGACTGGATCTGGCAGATCAACGTTCGGGGCGTCGTCGCGGGCTGCCGCACGTTCGTGCCGATGCTCAAGGCGCAGAAGTCCGGCCACATCGTGAATGTCGCCTCGCTGGCCGCGGTCATGAACCTGCCGGGCATGGCGTCCTACAACGTGACCAAGTCGGCCGTGGTCTCGTTGTCCGAGACGTTGCGCCAGGAACTGTCGCCCTATGGCATCGGCACCACCGTGGTGTGTCCCGGTTTCTTCCAGACGAACCTGGGCGACCGACTGCGCACACCCGACCCGGCCGCGCGAGTGGTCAGCGAGAAGCTAATGGCCTCGTCGAAGGTCACCGCCGACGACGTGGCCGGGCAGGTGTTCGACGCGGTGGCGCGCAAGCGTTTTCTCGTGCTCACCCATCCCGACGGCAGACGATCACATCGGCTCAAGCGGTTGCTGCCGCGCGCGTTCGACGCGCAGGTCGCCAAGTACTGGGCCCGGCTGCGGCCCGTGATGGAGAAGGATGACCGTGCCTCGTAAGAAAATCCTGATCACCGGCGCCAGTTCCGGGCTCGGCGCCGAGATGGCGCGGCAGTTCGCGGCCAGGGGCCGCGACCTCGCGCTGGCCGCCCGGCGGGTCGACCGGCTGGAAGAGTTGCGCGCGCAGATCAAGGCTATCGACCCCACCGTCTCGGTGTCGATTCGCGCGCTCGACGTCAACGACCACGACGCCGTCTTCTCTGTCTTCGGGGAGTTGCGCGACGAACTCGGCGGCATCGACCGAGTGATCGTCAACGCGGGTCTCGGCAAGGGACAACCGCTGGGCACCGGCTACTTCCAGGCCAACAAGGAGACCGCACAGACGAACTTCGTGGCCGCGCTTGCCCAGTGCGAGGCCGCGATGGAGATCTTCCGCGAGCGGCGCGCGGGTCACCTGGTCGTCATCTCCTCGATGAGCGCCATGCGTGGCCTGCCTCGCAATCTGACGACCTACGCCGCGACCAAGGCCGGGGTCGCCGCGCTGGCCGAGGGAATCCGGGCCGACACTCTCAAGACTCCGATCAAGGTCACCACGATCTACCCCGGCTACATCCGGTCGGAGATGAACGAGCGGGTCAAGAAGACGCCGCTGCTCACCGACACGGTGACCGGTGTGCGCTCGATGGTGCGGGCGATCGAACGGGAACCCGCCAAGGCGAGCACGCCAGGGTGGCCGTGGTCCGTGCTCGGTTTCGCCATGCGGCACCTGCCGCTCGGTGTCGTGGCCAAGTTGTCATGACCGCGCCCCGCGACGAACCCCGTGCCGTGCGCGATGAGGACGGCTTCGACGTCACAGCCGTCCATGCCTGGCTTTCCTCCATTGTGGACGGATTGGATGGCGAGCCCGAGGTACGCCAGTTCCCCGGCGGTGCCTCGAATCTGACCTATCTGCTGTCCTATTCGGATCGTGAGTTAATCTTGCGCAGGCCGCCCACCGGGAAGAAGGCCGCGTCCGCGCACGATATGAAGCGCGAGTACCGGGTGCAGGAGCGGCTCAAGCCCGTGTATCCGTACGTGGCGACCATGCTCGGTCTGTGTGAGGACCACTCGATCCTCGGTTCCGACTTCTATGTCATGGAACGGGTTCCCGGCGCGATCCTGCGCGGTGATCTGCCCGACGGTTTCACTCTGACCCCGGACCGTGCACGCGAGTTGTCGACCGCCTTGGTCGATCGCTTGGTGGACCTGCACAGGGTTGACCCGGTCGCGGCTGGTCTGGCGGATCTGGGCAAGGGCGCGGGCTACGTGGATCGGCAGGTGAAGGGCTGGTGCGAGCGGTTTCGCAACGCCCGCACCGACAACGTGCCCGACTTCGTCGCGGTCATGGACTGGCTCGTCGCCAATCAGCCGGACGACGTGGCCACCGTCGTCATCCACAACGACTGGCGCTTCGACAATGTCGTCCTCGGCGACGATCTGAGCATCGTCGGGGTCCTCGACTGGGAGATGGCCACCCTCGGCGACCCGCTGATGGACCTGGGCGGCGCGGTGGCCTACTGGATTCAGGCCGACGACGATGAGGTGTTCCGCCAAGCGCGTCGCCAGCCCACACACCTTCCGGGGATGCTGACTCGCGCCGAGCTGGTCGACCACTACTGCGCCAAGACCGGGCTCAGCCCGCGAAACTGGGCGTTCTACGAGGTGTTCGGCCTGTTCCGGCTCGCGGTGATCATGCAGCAGATCTACTACCGCTTCCATCACGGTCAGACGCATAATCCCCAGTTCAAGGACTTCTGGATGTTCAGTGGCTACCTTGAATGGCGTTGCCGCGAGGTGGCGGGCCGGTGAGCGCGGTCTACCTGGTGCGCCACGGTCAAGCGTCTTTCGGTCAGCGAAACTACGACGTACTCTCACCGACCGGTGAACTTCAAGCCAAAGTGCTCGGTGAAGAGTTGCGCACTCGTGGGCTCACGCCGAGTCAGGCATGGTCGGGTAGTCTCGCCCGCCAACGCGAGACAGCGCGAATCACCTTGGCGTCGGCGGGTTTCGAGATCACCGCGGGTGTGGACGAGTGCTGGAACGAATATGACCACTTGGGACTCGTTCGTCAGTTCGCGCCCGCCGATCGGCCGGTGGAACCCCGGGAGTTCCAGGCGTTGCTCGATCAGGCCCTGCACTCCTGGGCGGCGGGACATCCGGCGGGCGACGTGGGCACCTTCGCCGATTTCAGCGCGAGCGCGAACTCCGCGCTCGATACCGTTGCCGCGGGCCTCGGCTCCGGTGGCACCGCGGTCGTCTTCACCTCGGGCGGCGTCATCGCCGCCATCGTCGCGCGGTTGCTCGGGCTGCCCGATCCCGGTCTCGTCACGCTGAATCGAGTCATGGTCAACGCGGCGGTGACCAAGGTCGTACACGGCCGATCGGGCGTTTCTCTCCTATCGTTCAACGAGCACGGGCATTTCGAGGGAGTGGCAAGGGATCTACTGACCTACCGTTAGGAGCGAGTGGATGGGGCGTCCGAGGATCGAACCGGTCGTATGGAAAGCACCCAAGGCGGGTCGGCGGCCGTCGCCGTCGTTGCCGCCGATCACCATCCGCCACGTCAACGGGAACGGCACCGAGGATGTGCTCGTCGACGACAAGGGACACATCTATACCGGCGTTGACGACGGTCGCATCCTGCGGCTGACCGAGGACGGCAGACGGCTCGACGTCATCGCCGACACCGGCGGCAGACCACTGGGCATCGAGCTCTACCCCGACGGCAGGTTGCTCGTGTGCGACGCCGACCGGGGGCTGCTGCTCGTGGATCGGGTGCACGGCGACGTCGAGGTGCTCATCCCGTCCGGGCCGGGCCTGCGGGTGTGTAACAACGCGGCGGTCGCCAAGGACGGCACCATCTACTTCTCCGACTCCAGTAGCCGATTCGACCTGGAGTTCTGGCGCGCTGACCTGCTTGAGCACAGTGGCACCGGCCGCCTGCTCCGTCGCGACCCGGACGGCACCGTCGAGACGTTGCTCGCGGATCTCCAGTTCGCCAACGGTGTCGCGCTCGCGCCAGACGAGTCGTACGTCATCGTGTCGCAGATTTGGCAATACCAACTTGACCGGGTCTGGCTCACCGGCGAACGCGCCGGGCGTTCCGACGTGCTCGCCGAGAACCTGCCCGGTTTCGCCGACAACCTCTCCACCGGCTCCGACGGCCTCATCTGGATCGCCCTGGCGAACCCGCGCGACCCGGTGGTCGATCTGTTGCTCCGGCTGCCGCCCAAGGTGCGTCAGGTGCTGTGGAACGTGCCCGACCGGCTTCAGCCCTCGCCGAAACGCGTCGTGTGGGTGCGCGCCATCGAGGGCGACACCGGCCGTGTCGTGCACGACTTCTACGGCACGTCGCCGGACTTTCACATGGTCACCGGTGTCCGGGAACACGGTGGGACGGTGTACCTGGGCAGCCTGGAGGAGCACGCGATCGCGTACTTCGAGGTGCCAGGTCGGTGATCGACAGGCCATTACTGGGCGTAACATAGCTCACGCTCTGGTGGCCTACAGATGGTGCCGACTGAGCCGTGAGGGCGAGATGGGATGCTGACGCGGGTTGGGCCCATTACCGTTATCGCCAAGCCCGTCAGTCTCGTCCGTCAACGTGGCACACGTGATCAGATGTCCGCGATGACAGGCGGGATTGTGACTCACGCCTCACCGGAAGGGTTCGCGCACGCCCTCCTGGTTTGCTTATCCGCGACGTGCGACCGATAGCCAGCCGGAGGAACACACATGACCGCGACCGTCGAAGGCCACGGATCGCCGGTGGACGCCGATGGACCGAAACCCATGTTCGGCGCACCTCGCGCCACATGGCCGCAGATCGGCACCTACCTGTTCATCCTGGTGCCGTTCATCGCCCTCATCGCCGCGGTTCCGCTGGCGTGGGGTTGGGGTCTGCTCGGTTGGGTCGACATCGTGCTCGCCGTGACCTTCTACACCGTCACCTGCCTCGGGGTGACCGTCGGCTACCACCGACTGTTCACCCACGGCGCCTTCAAGGCCAACCGCGGCGTGCGCGTCGGACTGGCCATCGTCGGCAGCATGGCCCTGCAAGGCCCGATCCTGCACTGGGTCGCCGACCACCGCCGCCACCACGCCTTCGCCGACCGTGACGGCGACCCGCACTCCCCGTGGGCCTTCGGCACCTCCCCGCTGGCGTTGATGAAGGGTTTCTGGCACGCCCACATGGGCTGGGTCTTCGACCGCAAGCTCACCAACGCCGAGCGCTTCGCCCCCGACATGCTCGCCGACGAGGACATCCGCCGCGTCGACAGGCAGTTCGGTCTGTGGACCGCCGTGACGCTGCTCGCGCCCGCGCTGCTGGGCGGACTCATCACGTGGTCGTGGATGGGCGCGGTGACCGCGTTCTTCTGGGCCGGGCTGGTCCGGGTCTCCTTCCTGCACCACGTCACCTGGTCGGTGAACTCCATCTGCCACATCGTTGGTGAGCGGCCGTTCAAGTCCCGCGACAAGGCGACCAACTTCTGGCCGCTCGCGATCCTGTCCATGGGCGAGGCGTGGCACAACCTGCACCACGCCGACCCGACCTGCGCCCGTCACGGCGTGCAGCGCGGCCAGTTGGACGTCTCGGCCCGGCTGATCTGGATCTTCGAGAAGTTCGGCTGGGTGAGCGAGGTCCGCTGGCCCACCCCGCAGCGTTTGGCGAAACTCGCCAAGTAGCCCGCACGCGCATTGTTGTGATGTCAGACGGCCTGGCGGCCCGAGTTTCGGGTCGCCAGGCCGTTGTCATGCGCGCGGCTCGACAGCGTGGTCTGATGATGATCTCTGCACCGACATCGCCGCGGATGTGCGGGGCGTGACCCGCCTGCAAACTGTATAGCGGCTGGTCAGAGCATTGGGCTTAGAATTGTTCGAGAACGCGCGGGTGACCTGCCGGGAGATCATCGTGACGTCGCTGGAGGTCTCGACCCGCACGACACGGTCGGCGTCCGTGGTCACCGCCACCGGTCGGATCGACCTGCGCACCGAGGCGTACTGGCGCGAGAACATCGAGGATGCCTGCGCGGAGATCACCACCAAGCCGCTGATGGTGATCGACCTGACCGAGGTCACTTTCCTCAGTATCGGAGCGGCCCCGCTGCTGACTCGCGCCCACTACCACTGCCTGCACCGCAGCCGTCGGTTGCGCGTCGTAGTACCGCCTGGGCCGGTGTTGGACACGTTGCGGATCACCGGGGTGGCGGAGTTGGTCGCGTTGTTCCGCGACCTTCCGACCGCCTTGCGGCCGGTTGTCAACACTCCGTGGTGACGCTGCCTGAGCGTTATCGCCCGGGGGCTTTTCCTCGGTGCGCGGCCAGGATCGCCGTGGGATCGGGCAGGCGGTTTCGGATCGGCGCCCAGAAGTCGTCATCCGGGGCGGCCTCGACCTCGATTCGCTGGCCGCCCAACCACTCGGCGTCGAAGGCCAGTCGCCAGGCGTGCAGGCAGGTGCGGGTGGTCGTGGTCTTGTCGAACAGAGGATCGCCGTCGATGGGGTGACCGGTCCAGGCCAGGTGGACGCGGATCTGGTGCCTGCGGCCGGTGACCGGTCGCAGCATGAGCAGCGTGTGCTGGTCGTCGGCCCAGAGGCGGGTGTAGCGGGTGATCGACGGGTACGACTTGGCGTTGGCCAGGACATCTTCCGGTGCCACCGACCACAGCCCGGTCGTCTCGTCGAGCGTGATGTGCTCACGCGGTGCGGCGATCCGGACCCGGCTCTTGCGTCCCACGCTCAACGGAAGGTCGATCACACCTTCGGCGGGCAGGCCGGTGGACCGGGTGATCGCCAGGTACGCCTTGTCGACCGTGCGCTTGTTGAACTGCCGGGTCAGGTCACCGTGGCTCGGCAGATCCTTGGCGAACAGCACGACCCCGGAGGTCACCTTGTCGATCCGGTGCGCGGGGTAGAGCTGTTCACCCGCGGCGGCGGCCAACTCCACCAGGTCGGTCTCGTGCCGCTCACCCATCACGGAGATGCCCGCGGGCTTGTTCAGCACGAGGGAGGCGTCGTCCTCACGGAGGGTGCGACTGCGGAGGCTGGTCCAAGTGTCCATGGGCAGCGACGATTCTCGCAGACGCCGTGCGCGGCGGCGGAACTCGCCGACCAAGGCGAGCGGCGGCAGGGCACCGGTCGAGTGAACCGGCGGGCCGATTGGCTTCGGTGACCACCAACCGCGCCGGTAACGGCCGGGTTGCGGCGGGCACTGTCGGAAAAACCGTCGCTGTGCCGTCCGCGCTGGGAGTCGACATCATCGCCTCCGCCACCGGTGGCCGCCGAAACGGAGACGCGCGAGCCGGAGTTGGTCGGCTGACCGCGTCGGTGACTTTCCACACCCGACAGAGCACGGCGCGGATTTGTTTGCGCGATCGGTTTTTCAGGTGCGAACGGCGATCTCGTACACTCCCTGACCGGAGTGGCCGACGGCCAATTCCGATCTTGTCGGGGTCTTACTGGGGGTTAACGTGGACACGGCGACAGCGCCGCGCCTGGGCGACGAGCAACCCCAGGAGACCACGCGGGCGCCCAAGGCGTTCCGCACCGACATCCAGGCTCTGCGCGCGATCGCGGTGCTGGCGGTCGTGGTCAATCACTTGTGGCCCACCAGCCTCACCGGCGGGTACGTCGGCGTCGACGTGTTCTTCGTGATCTCCGGGTTCTTGATCAGTTCGCACCTCGACCGGGAGATCCTGCGGACCGGGCGGGTGCGGCTGGGCCGGTTCTACGCCCGTCGAGTCCGGCGCCTGCTGCCAGCGGCCATCCTGGTGCTGCTGGTTTCCCTGGTCGCCGCGTACTTCCTGTTGCCGTTCCCGCGATGGGAGGCCAACGCCCACGAGGCGTTGGCGAGCGCGCTGTACTGGGAGAACTGGCTGCTGGCCATCAACTCGGTCGACTACTCCGCGCTCACATCGACCGCGAGCCTGGCGCAGCACTACTGGTCGCTGTCGGTCGAGGAGCAGTTCTACCTGTTCTGGCCGCTGTTGTTGATGTTGTTGTTCGCCATCCGCGGCCGACGGGCGCAGATCGTCGGCATCGTGGTGATCGGTATCGCGTCCCTGGCGTTCAGCGCCTACTTCACCGAGGTGTCGAAGAGTCAGGCGTACTTCTTCACCCCGGTGCGGGTGTGGGAGTTCGCCATCGGCGCGTTGATCGCGTTGGCCGGACTGAAACTCGCCCTGCCGCACGTGATGGCCGCGATAGCCGCGTTCGCGGGTTTCGCGATGGTCCTCACTTCGGCATTCGTTTTCGATCATCACACCCCGTTCCCGGGGCTGCTCGCGTTGATTCCCACGGTCGGCACCGGACTGGTGATCATCGCGGGTACGCGGTCCCAGCGGCAGTGGCACACGGTGGTCACCGCGTCCCGTCCGGTGCAGTTCCTGGGGGACATCAGTTATTCGCTCTACCTGTGGCACTGGCCGCTGATCGTGCTGGCCCCCTTCGTCCTGGCCGACCTGATCGAGGGCGGAAAGCTGGGGCTGGTCCACCAGATCGGTGTTCTCGTGGTGGCCGTGGTCCTCGCATACCTCTCGAAGGTCCTGGTCGAGGACCAGGGGATGACGTGGAAGCCGCTGGCCACCAGCACCAAGGCGACCTTCGCCGCCATGGTGGTCGGCATGGTCGCAGTGGCCCTGCTCGCGGGCGGACTGATCTGGTCGTTCGACCGCCAGGTCGTCGAGGTCGAGCAGGAAATCCGCGTGCAGGCCGTCAAACCCTGCAATGGCGCCGAGTCCCTGGTCGAGGACAACGCGTGCGCGAACCCGTTCGGCCCGGCCACGACTGTCTATATGGGACCATCGAATCAGTACTTCACGGCGCCACCCGAGTGCGGTGCCGAGCTGGACGAGTACAAGGCGGGCGAGACCAAGACGACCAAGATCTGCGACTTCAGTGGCGACGATCCCGACCCGAAGATCGTCTGGTTGGTCGGTGACTCCCATGCGCAGCAATGGCAGGGGCCGTTGATCGACCTCGCCAGAGAACACCGCTGGACGCTCAAACTCAGCTACCTCGGCGGCTGCCCGTTCGCCGAAGTCCCGTTCATCGGGTTCGGCGGTTCCACCGTCGCCGCCGACGCCAAGCGGTGCATGGACTGGACGCGGACGATGGTGCGCGCCATCGCCGATGATGAACCGGAATACGTCTTCACCTCGTTCTACGCGCGCCAGCAGTTGGCGCGAGACAAGACCCGCCGCACCCAGGACGAGTATTACCGCGACGGCACCGACAGCTACTGGCGCATGTGGACTGACGCGGGCGCCAAGGTGGTCGTACTGGGCGATCCGCCGCTCAACGGCGAGGTCCGGCAGGTCGACTGTGTCGCACTGAACCCGCAGAACCCGGTCGCGTGCGCGGTGGACAGGGCGACAGCGCAACCGCCGGACCCGTTGGCGACAGCCGCACGCACGTCGACGAACGAAGGCGTCACCTACATCGACATGACCGAATACTTCTGCGACACCCTCAAGTGTTACGGCGTGGTGGGCAACGTCGTGGTCTATTACGACGCCAACCACCTCAACCTCGCCTTCAGCCGCAGCCTGCGCCCGATGATCGCCCGCGCGATCGGCCTGGAGGACTAGGACGTCACGCCAGCGTGTCCTCACTCAGCGCCGCCCGTGACTGCAATCCCAGTTTTCGCAACGACTTCGCCACGTGCTGCTCCACCGTGCGTGGTGACAGGAAAAGCGCCGCCGCGATCTGCCGGTTCGTCATCCCCTTCGCCGCCAACGACGCCACCTCACGTTCCCGAGGCGACAGTGCCGACCCGTATCCCTTGCGTCCTCGCCGCCGCGCGCCGCTCTCGTATCGCCCCAGCGTCCGCTTGCACCGGGCGGCATCGCGATCAGCGGCGAGGACGGTGAAGGTGGCGACAGCCGTGGTCAGCTGCGCGATGGCTGTCGCCCGGTCACCGGCTTCCTCCGCGAACCGCGCGGCGGCCTCGTCGGCTTTCGCGGCGGCGTGCGGGTGTGGCAAAGCCGCGTAACGCTGGCCCGCGTGGGTGAAGCGTCGTGCTGCCTCGTCGTTGTCGCCGTCGGCACCAGCCAGGATTCCCCGGCACGCGTCCGCGGCCGCGATGGCCAGTGGGGCATCCCGGCCCGCGATACCTGCCCGGTATTCCGCTACCAGGGTGACGGCGTCGTCGAGACGTCCGCCGCGGATCAGTGCCTGGGTGGCGACCGGTGCCAGTTCGGCGGCCCACACCCAGTTGCCCTTGCGGCGGATTCTGGCGACGCCCCGGTCCGCCTCGACGCACGCGGCGGCGACCTCGCCCTGGGCCAGTGACAGCGTTACCCGGCCCGCGCACGCGGACGCGAGCAGGGGCGCGTTGCCGGTCGCCGCCGCCTGGGCCTCGGTGAACCGCTTGGTCGCCAGTGCCCGTTCACCGCGACCGAGGGCGAGCCAGGCCAGTGCGAGCCACGCGTCGGCGGCGAGGAAGTCCATGTCCCCCGCCTTCTCGATCATGAGGGTGCCGTCGGCGGCCAGGTTCGTCCAGTTCCCGGTGGCGGCGTCGAGGCGCAATCGGGTGCCCTCGGCCAGCATCGACAGGAACGGTTCGTCGTTCTCGGCGATCAGCCGTTCACTGGCCACCAGGAAGTCCCGCGCGCTGTCGAAGTGCCCGATCCAGGCCGCCGAGTCGGCGAGGTTGGTGTAGGTGCGGGCCAACTGCCTACGGACTTCCACCGACCGCGCCGATGTCGGCAGCGCCGCGATCGCCTCCCACACGGCGGGGTCGCCGATCCCCATCAACGTCGAGATCCGGTTGGCGCGAACTGCCGCGACGAGCTCGGGGTCGGGGCTGTCCTGGGTGATCCGCTCGGCCTCGACCAGCCAACGCATGTGCACCTCGATCGGCGCCGCGCCGAACGTCGGCAGCCCCAGCGTCGCCATCCCCCGCGCGGCGAGCTTGGGCCGATGGTGCAGGTCGGGCACGGCCATCTCGATCTCCGCCTGCCCGGCCTCCATCTGCCCGGCTTGGTTGATCAGCAACCGGCCGAGATTGAGGCGCACCTCGCCGCGTGCGGCCTGGCTCAGCGGTTCGTCGCGCAGCACCGCGCGCAGCCGGGCGATGGTGCTCGTGTGTGCGATGCCCTGCAACGCCTCCCGGCTCAGTTGCAGGGCGAAGGTGTCCCTGGCCTCGACTGGCAGGTCGGGGTCGGTGAGTGCCTTCTCCAGCAACGCGATGGCGGAGGCGGTGTCACCTACGGTGTTGGCGTGGTCGACAGCGGCGATGGTGTGCCGAACCCATTTCGCTATGTCGCCGGCTAGACGGTAGTGGTGCGCGAGCTGGACTTCCGGTGGGGTTGGCAGAGCGCCGAGAACCTCGGCGGCGCGCGCGTGCAGCAGTCCGCGTTGAGGACCGGGAACCCCGCCATAGACCGCTTCGCGAGCCAACGGGTGTCGGAAGCCGTAGCGCTCGTTGTCGATCTCGTAGAGGATCGCCGACTGGAGCGCGCGCACGAGAGCGGTGGCGATCCGCCGTTGGGGCAGCCCGGTGACGGCGGCGATCTCCGCCTCCGTCGATGGCACCTCCAGTACGGCCGCGGCGTGCGCGAGGGCGCCCACCGTCGGCCCGAGTCGGGCGATCCGCTCGGACATGGTGTCCCGCAACGACAGGGGAACGTTCACTGTGGCCAGATCGGCCACGGACAACGGCTTGTTGTCGGCCGATGCGACAGCACGCTCGTTGATCCCGTGCAGCACCTCCTCGATCACCAACGGGATTCCGGCCGTCCGCCGATGCAGTTCCTCGGCGAAGTCGATGGGAATCTTGTTCGTGCGCAGCAGGTTCGCGGCCAGTTGACGAACCTCGATCGGATCGAGCGGCCGCAGCAGCACCGATGATCGCGCAGCCTCGGGGTAGGAGCCGCCGCCACGCGGCAGTGTGCCGCTCGCGTTGAGGTCTTCCCGTCGATAGGTGAGCACGATCGTGAGATCGGGCGGCGGCGGGTAGGTCAGGAATCGCAGCAGATCCTCGGTGCCGGGGTCGGCCCAGTGCAGGTCCTCCACCACCAGGATCGTGGGTCCGAGGCTCGCCAGCAGGTGCCAGACGCCGCGGAACATCTGGTGTCGCTGCGCCGTCGGATCGGCGGGCGGTGGCGGCGCGGGCAGGTGGTCGGCCAGTTCGGGCAGCAGTGGCCGCAACGCCCCGGTGACCGGGTTCAGCCCAACGGTGAGTTCGGTGAGCATGCCCGCTGTCTGCCGGAGGGCTTCCACGACGGGGCCGTAGGGAAAGGGTGCGCGCATCGCGACGCAGGCGCCGAACAGGACGGGCCGCCCGCTCACATCCGGGTGACGCAACAGCTCACGAACGAGTCGGCTCTTGCCGACGCCCGCCTCGCCCTCGATCAGCACGACAGCAGGCGCGAGGCGTGCCGTCTCGACCAGTTCGTTCAGTTCGGCGCAGCGCCCGACCAGCACTGGAGCCCACCGTACCTGCGGCGACGATGAGTTTCTGTGGTCGGTCACACACGAACGTTACCGTCGGACGCGCGATTCGATCGCATCCAATCTGACGGAAACCCGCCACGGTTCGCACTTGATTACGTATACCCAGGTATTGCGCACACGTTGATTCGAGGGGTTCGTCTAGGTGACGCTTCACCCATCCGGTGACAACTTGCCCTGAAGTAATCACCTGGAGTAACAACTTTCTCACTCTGACTGGGCTCGTGGTTCCACCCGAGCCCCTGGAGGACCACGATGACAACCCCTGCTGGAAAGCGCGGCACACTCGCCGTCGCCGCGTTGGCCGCCTTCGCTTCGTTGATTCACCCCTCAGCCGCGGCCTCGGCGGAGGACAGTGTGGCGGCACAGATCAAGGACAGCTACATCGTCGTGCTCGACGACACCGTAGTGAGCGCGTCCGCCGTCACCGACACAGCGCGTTCGCTCGCCGACAAGTACGAGGGACGGGTCGGCCGCACCTACAGCCACGCCCTGCGCGGTTTCTCGGTGACGATGTCGGGGGCCCAGGCGGCCAAACTCGCCACCGACCCCGCGGTCGGCTCGGTGGAACCGGACGCCATCGGACACTCCGCCGACACCCAGCCCAACCCGCCGTCGTGGGGCCTTGACCGCGTCGACCAGCGCAACCTGCCGCTCGACAAGTCCTACACCTACGACAACACCGCGTCGAACGTCACCGCGTACATTGTGGACAGCGGTATCCGGATGACGCACCGCGATCTCGGCGGCCGCGCCAAGAGCGGATACGACTTCGTCGACGACGACAACGACGCGAGTGACTGCCTCGGCCACGGCACCCACGTCGCGGGCACGGTCGCCAGCGCGACTTACGGCGTGGCGAAGGGCGCCAAGCTCGTCTCGGTCCGCATTCTGAACTGCAACGACAGCGCCACCACGGCCGACACCCTCGCGGGCATCGACTGGGTGACCGCGAACGCGGTGAAACCCGCCGTCGCCAACTTCAGTCTCGTGTTCGGCAGTTCGGCGCCCACGGTGGAGAACGCGATCAAGAAGTCGATCGAGTCCGGTGTGGTGTGGACGCTCTCGGCCAACAACCAGGGCACCGACGCCTGCCAGTCGTCGCCCGCGAAACTCCCCGAGGCGATCACGGTCGGCAACACCACCATCACCGACGCGCGCAGCTCGACCTCGAACTACGGTTCCTGCCTCGACATCTGGGCGCCGGGCACCAACATCATCTCGACCAGCCACCAGAGCGACACCGGCACCCGCACGATGACCGGTACCTCGATGGCCGCCCCGCACGTGGCGGGCGCGGCCGCGCTGTACCTCGCGGGCAAGCCCACCGCCACGGTCCAACAGGTCCGAGACGCGCTGGTCGCGCAGGCCAGCACCGTCACTGTGTCAGACGGCAAGCCGGGCTCGCCCAACAAGGTGCTCTACGCCCACAGTGGCTCCGGTGACTCGGACCCTGAGCCGACCTGCGGCCCGTTCAGCAACACCGCAGATGTGTCCATCCCGGACCGTGGCGCGGCCGTGACCAGTTCGATCACCGTCACGAACTGCCCGGGCACGGCGCCCGCCGTGCTCAAGGTCGCCGTCGACATCCGTCACTCCTGGCGCGGTGATCTCGTCATCGACCTCGTAGCCCCGGACGGCACCAACTACCGGCTCAAGAACAGCGCCAACAGTGACGGCGCGGACAACGTGACCGCCACCTACACGGTCAACGCGTCATCTGAGACGGCCAATGGCGAATGGAAGCTGAAGGTCCAGGACGTCCTCGTGGGCGACGTGGGCTTCGTCAACTCGTGGGGCTTGACCTTCTAAGCCCTCCCGGCCACCGGAATCGGGTGCCACTTCGCTTCGGTGGCACCCGATTCCGCATGTCTGTTTTGGATCCGGGTTGGTCATCGATCTGTTGTTACGCAACGAGTTTGGGGTCACTAGTCCACTTTTTCGAGGAACGTACGCAGCACGGCGTTGAACTCGGCCGGTCGCTCCAGATTCGGCATGTGCGCCGCCTCCTCGATGATCGCCAACTCGGCCCCCGGCACCCGCTCCTGAATGAGCCGCGCGTCCCGAACCGGCGTGAACTCGTCATCACTGCCGACGACGACCAACGTCGGCACCGACACAGACCCCAGCATCTCGACGTAATCCGGTCGCTCAGCCCGCCCCCGCAACGCGGCGGCCGCCCCCTCCGGCGAGGTCCCCCGCATCATCGCGAGCACATGCCCAGCCACCTCCGGCATCGTCGCGATGTTGTGCGGCGCCACCATCTTGGGCAACACCTCGTCAGCGTAGGGCCCCATCCCCTCGGCGAGCACCCGCTCCGCCATCGCGTAACGCCCGGCCCGCCCATCCCCGGTCTCAGCGGCCGCGAACGTGTCCGCGAGCACCAGCCCGCGAATGCGTTCCGGCAACAACCGCTGAAACTCCATCACGATCTGCCCACCCATCGACAGCCCACCGAGCACGAACCGATCGACACCGAGCCCATCGAGCAACCCCGCGATATCGCGCACGAACACATCGAGCGTCGTGGTGCCGGAAACGACCGTACTCTCGCCGTAACCCCGCAGATCCGGCGCGATCACCCGCCAGCCCTCCCGACTGAACGCCCCCACCTGCGGCCGCCACATGGACCGATCGAACGGATGCCCATGCACCAACACCAATGCGTCGCCACTGCCCTCATCGTCGTACCCGAGCGTGACCCCATTCAACGACACCGTACTCATGCCCAACCTTCCCCACCGCCGCTCCAACACCTCGATGCTACGAGCGACGGCCCACCGGTCGCGCGGTCCAATCGCAAGCCGGTGGCATGGTGACGTGTGGTGACGTGGTTTCCATATCGGAAAAAGCGAGTCCACGTCACACAGGTCGGCCGATCCTGGGTATCCACGTATTCGGTTACCGCTCGACACACCAATTCGATCGGTACCTCGGCCCCGGGTCGCTGGGTGAAGTGGTGTCCTCCCCAGGTGAAGTAATCGACATACTCGCTGTTCACGCCATTTTCGGGCAGATACGAGTCCGTCGGATCGGACCACGTCAGGACGCCCACCGCTCCACGGACCCCGGCGACCATCCGGCCTGGCCGCTCGCCCGCGTACAGCCACCAGACGATTCCGGCGTCCGGGTTCTCCCGTTCACCGTTCACGTTTTTGATCATGGCCAATAGCGCGGAAGCGTCGCCCATCGACGCCGCGTCGTAGGCTTCATCACGGTCGATCCGCGGCGTTGTCATTGCTGCCAAAGCGTCATCGCGACCGGACCCGCGCGATTGACGGCGGATTGTTGATCCCACCAGAATCGTTCCTGGAAGATCCTGGCGGTAGCCCGGGCATTCTCCGATACTCATCCTTGCTGGTGGTACTGGGCCTTCTGCTGGATTGTCTGCTTCACCTGTTCCAGCGCCACAGCGACGCCATTGACCTGTTCGATCGCCAGGTTGATGGCCCCGTAGATCTCCTGTGCGCCGCTCGCGTCACCGATGATGGCTCTGACTTGCTGGGTCAGGGAATTCAGGTCCGCGGAGATCGCCTGTGCGTGTCCGTCGGGGACTTGCTCGGCGAGGGTCGCCAACCGTTGCGCCTGCTCGGAAATGCTCACGTGGTTTCCTCCTGAACGACAGTTGCGACTGACCTTGTGTGCGCGTGGCCAGGACTTTTTCCGGGCGCACAGCGTCTTGCCAACGGTCGACGATCTTCTGAGCCAGGATGCGATCAGCGACCCAGGGTTCAGGCGTTGGTGATCTTGGTGAGTAGGGCTGTCATGCCGGTGTGGGGCAGGGTCAGTGTTCCGGCGTCGGGGTTCTTGCTGTCCCGCAGGCCGAACCGGCCACCGTCGAGCCACGCCGCCTCAACGCACTCGCCGCCTCCGGTGCCACCATCTCCCGAGAAGGTGCTCTTTCGCCACGTCGCGAGGTTGTCGTGCTTCATCGAATGCTCCTTATGCTGGGGATCATTCGTAAGTCTTACCTGCCGCACGGATCGCGTCTACTGAGTGAGCAGGGGACAGCGCGACCCCGGTCAGGATTCCCCAACGCTCGATGCAGGACCGCACATCGGCACGGTCCTCGATGTACACCGCCCCACCAGGGCCTTCGGTGTAGCCGAAATCGGGAATCGGATTTGGCAACGTCAAGATCGAGAAGGATCCGTTCAATGCCGGGCTGGCGCCCGCGCTCGTTGGGAGAACCTGGATCGTCACGTGTTCCATCTCGGCGACTTCGATCAGCCTGCGCAGTTGGCTCCGCATCACCGATACCGTGCCCACCGGACGTTCCAGCACGCTCTGGTCGATGATCACGTGGAACCGCAAGGGATGTGGCCGGGTGAGCACCTGTTGGCGGGCGACGCGAGCGAGTACGCGCCGTTCCACCACCTCGAACGCGAGCCCGGGGTTCGCCCCGATCACCAGCGCGCGGGTGTAGTCGGGGGTCTGGAGAAGGCCGGGCATCACGAGGGTGGTCAGTTGCCGAAAGGCGACGAGTGCCGCTTCCACGTTCAGGAACTCGTGGAAGTCGCCGGGCAGGTCTTTGCGGATCGCCAGCCAGTAGCCGCGTTCGTCCGCTGTCGTGGCCAGATCCAGAAGCCATGTCCGCAACTCGTCGTCGGTGACGCCGTAGAGGGCGAGAAGTTGATCCACTTCCTGCGATCGCACGCCCTGCTCGCGGGTCTCGATGCGGCTCAGCTTCGACCGCGACCACTTGCCAGGGCCCGCGCGCAGCAGCTCGGCGGCCTGTTCGAGGGTCAGGTCGTTACGTTCGCGGAGTTGGCGGAGAGTCTCGGTGAGTTGCCAGCGTCGCACGGTCCCGTTGATCGACCCGCTGTTCGCGTGACTCATGGCGGTCGCACCCCCTATCGGGTGAAAAAGTGGGATCCCACTTTCCTGTATTTGTTCTCGTGGCGATACTAGCAGCACAGCCGGTAACCGAACCGGCACGGGGTGTGGAGGTATCAGTGGATTTCAGCGCGAATCGTTCGGAACTGGCAGGCGTCGAGGGCATCGGTTCACAGCGCGGTGCTGGCGAACTCGCAGCCGCGCACGGATTGGTCCCCATGTGTGACGAACCAGGGTTCACCAGCGCGATCAACAGCATGATCGCCCAGTCCGCACCCCGGTTGTTCGCCGTGGTCCAGGTTTTCGGTGAGCGGTTCGACGCGCGGATCGCCGCGTGGGGGATGGCGTGGGAGGACGGAACCGAGGTGTTCGGGCTGGATGGGCACCCGAGGATGAGCGTGAGTTCGCCGGAGCGGGTCCGCAGCCTGCTCAGTCTCGAAGCGCAGGACGTTGTCGCGCACCTGGTTTGGTTGCCGGACAACACTCAGGCACCCGGTCTGTGGGCGCCGCCGATTGCCTGTCGGTGAGTGCGCTGTCGAATCGTCGCGCCTGGCCACACCTTGTCGGGACAACTCGTACGTCTGTGGCGCGTTCGGTGGCGTAAAGTCGGACATACCGAGAGCATTTCGCGCGCAGGCAGTCAAGCAGGCGTCGTCCTCGGCGCATCAGACGCCGGTACACCGGGGACGGGAGCACCGATATGACGTCGGGCCCATACATCGTTGGTCGCGCGCCGCGGTTGAGCATGAAACCGGTGGCGCCCATGGAATCGCTGGACGGCGCGTGGTGGCCGTACTCGCGTGACCTCTCTGTCGAACTACCCGCGCTGGCCGCCGCCCTGGCCACACGCCTGGATTATCTCGTCCGGGTGGCCTATCCGATCGACGCCTGGACGCCCGCGCCCCGGCACGTGGCGGTGCTGGGTCAGGCTGTCCGCCTCGACGGCTTCCCATCCCAGGATTACAGCGTGCTCTACCTTTCCGGCCCGGCGCGCCAACGCATCACGGTGTTGGTCGTTCCCCCCGAGGCGACCGACAGTGCCGCTCGCACCGCCATGGAACTCACTTGCGCGTCCGGGAGCGCGGCCCGCCCAACGGAAATCCTGGCCGTGGCAGGCGCGTTGCCGCCGCCGCGTCCGGCGCACGTCGGCTAGCCGAACAGCCGACCAGAGCCCGAGATCTGCCACACCGACGCCAAAGACCGCAGAGACTCCTTCGCGAAGGACTCTCTGCGGTCTGATGTCGGAGAAGATTACTTCTTGGTGACCGCTCGACCGGCCAGTGCGCGCTTGCCGTCGGAGGTCGCCAGCAGGTCGCGCCCCCGCTCGGCGGTGCCGGAGACACACAGCACGTCATAGCGCCGGGCGACGAACTGGCTGTGCGAGACGAACCCACGCCGTCCCCTGGTCGCCGCCGTGCGCAACGCGGCCGAGGCCACGCCGAACGCGACGCCGATACCGAGGCCGAGCAGCAGCGGCAGCATTCCGCCGGTAGTGCTGGTCAGCGTCAACAGCAGGCCGACGAACAAGCCGAGTGACGCTCCGGACATAGCGCCGCCACTGAGCACCCGCCCCCACGTCAACCGCGCGTCAACGCGTTCCACCAGCATCAGGTCGACACCGATGATGCTGACGCCGCGCACCGGAAAGTCGGCGCCCGCGAGGTCGTTCACGGCCCGCTGGGCCTCGTCGTAGGTGTCGTACGAGCCGATCGGCCAGCCCTCCGGCAGCGTCGGCGACCCGGCGGCGGGCCCGTTCGAGAACATGGTGGTCACGTGATCAGCGAACCCGCGCGGGCTCGCGGTCGAGCGCGCCGACCACCCGCACGGCCAGATCGAACGCGGTCTTCTTGTTCACCTTCGAGTGTTCGGCGATGACATCGTGGACGAGTTGGACTCGAAGGTCATACCGGGACACGAAGTCGGGGCTTTTTGCCATGGGAACTCCCTGAGGTGGCGTCGTTGTCGAGGGTGGGGCACAAACAGCCCCGGTCATCGGCGATCACGGCCGTGGCGGCGCAGTAGCGCGCCGACACCCGGTCGTGTCCGTCCAGCGGGTGCGGGCATACGGGGCAGGCGGCCTGTTCTGGCGCGGTCTGGATGTCATCGTCGACGGGCACTGCGCGGCTCCTGATCCTTGAGTGCCAAAGAGGTGAATGCCGTGACACGGCGGCCGCGCTCGATGGATGAGCGCGTCGATGGCCTGTGAGGCGAAAAACGCGGGAGCGGAGGCGACCGCAGCGCGACAGTGGCAGGCACCGAGGACCCGAGCGCCGAGAACCACTTCTGTGCCCCGAGCTTACACCCGCGACGCACGGCTCGTCGGCCTGCGGCATCGTCCGGCCTGGACCATGGGGGTCTTTCCGGTCGGGAAGCGGCGGAACTTGGCTCCGCCGTCATGGGCTGGAGGTCCCGTTCCAGTCTCGGCGGTGCTGAGGTGAAATCGGTAGATCGTTAACTCACATGGGTACGGAAAGCGCCGGAACACGGAACCTCGCTTCGAGGGCCGCTAGATTTGTCTATCCCAGAGGGAGTGGCGGGCGAGGGTGGCAAGAGTGTTCAACAGGCGTGCTGTCGTGGCGGTCGCGGTCATGGTCATGTGTGTGCTCGTGGTGCCTCCAGCCGCGTATGCCGGGGATTCGCGGCTGCTGCCCGATCTGCGCCAGGCCCCGGTGGGCTGCTCGGGCGGCTGGGCGGGTGATCCGGCCGCGTGCACCGATTGGGATGTGTGCATGGTCGTCGACGGGTCGGCCCCCAACGGCGAATGTCGCTCGGCGGCCCCGATCGGCGCGGTCCGACTGCGCTTCACGACCGCCGAGGACAACGTCGGCGACGGCCCGCTGTTGCTCTACGGCCGCCGCGACAGGTCGACCGACCCGAGGATGCGGGTGCGCCAAGCGTTTCAGACCACCGACCAGGAGTCCATTCCAGACTCTTACGCCAGCGCGCAGCGCGCGATACCGGCCTGGAAGTATTACGAGCCCGCGACGATGCACCAGCACTGGCACACCATGGGTTTCGCGCACTTCGCACTCCGCACACCCGGTGGCGGCACGGTCGTGACCGATAGAAAGAACGGCTTCTGTCTCGGCGACCGCTACACGACCGCGGACGCGCATCTGCTGCCCAACGCCCCACTCGACGACACCAGCGCGGCGGCGTCGTTGGCCCGATTCCTGCGCGGGAACATGTGCAACCATCACCAGCCCGCCGCGCTG
Organism: Actinomycetota bacterium; assembly: GCA_030857905.1. Lineage (GTDB taxonomy): Bacteria > Actinomycetota > Actinomycetes > Mycobacteriales > Pseudonocardiaceae > Actinokineospora. The sequence goes on along the minus strand of JALZNB010000461.1, from coordinate 1,118 downwards.
GAGGTCACCGGGGGAATCTCCGTCGGCCAGGGTGACGACTACCGCCACACGGTCGACTTCCAATGGCTCGACATCACCCGAGTCTCCTCGGGGCTCTACGACGTGATCAACACCGTCAATGCCGACCGAACGCTGCTGGAAAAGAACTACGACAACAACACCTCGTCCATCGCGATCTCGATCGAGTGGCCAGGCGGTGCGCACAGCCCACCCGCGAACATCACCCAGGCACCTGTGGTCACGCTACTGCGGAGCTGTCCCGGCCGCGCTCAGTGCGTCGCACTGAAGCGCTGAGGTCTCGGAAACGGCGACACCGCGTGACGGCCGTCCAGGCGGTCACGTGAGTCAGCGGTGAGTGGAGTCCGGCCGTAGGTGTTCTTCGCGTTCTGAACGTCGTTCGCCACCGTTCAGGACAGTTGTCGCATGTCACGAGGCCCACCTGAGTCGTGAGTCGCCGACCGGGTGCGGCTGTCCACTGGGTAAATCGTGAATAAGATTCTCGATTTGTCGGTGATTGTGGGTGATCTACGCATAGCCCGATATTCCGTATTGCACCTGCAGTAGCATCGCCGCGTCGCGCGGCCCCCGTGGCCTTGGTCTGGCCCCGTTACCTAGACTTGATCTTGGATGCTGTTGGTCGCCTCTTACCAGGAAGGACCAGATGTCTGACTCGCCATTACCTCAGACGCCTACCTCTCGTCGGGGTGTCCGGCCGGACACCGAGCACGTGACCGGCGACGACCGTCTGCAGAGCCGCTTGTCGCGGATCGGCTTGTCCCTGATGGCCGTGGTGATGGTGGGGGGAGCGGCCGGGATACTGACGATCGCCGCGGAGGACTCTCTGGCGTTGGTCGTCTCCGTGAGCGTGGTGTCCGGGTGTGTGATCGCGGTCCTGGTCGCGCTGCTCGCCGCCCTCTCGGCAGCCCGTGCGGTTCGGCTGCCCGTGATCGTTCGCCAGCCGCAGGTCGCCGCATACCCGCCGCGCCCCCCGTCCCCGGTTCCCGCGCCCGCACTCGCACCCGCGCCGGTGTCGAGTGAGCAGGCGATCGAGATCACCCGCAGGCCACAGCCCGCGCCGCTGTGGCCGCACCCGGACGAGATCTCCGCAACGGTGAGCG
>JALZNB010000455.1 GCA_030857905.1 Actinomycetota bacterium | reverse complement strand
CGGCCTGGTCGTCCTCGTCGCGCAGGAACTCCAACAGCAGTTCGGTTCCGTCCCGTTGCGCGGGATACGGCACCGGGGCGCCGATCGACCACAGCCGGGACAGCGCGGCGAACTCCGCGACCGCCCACTGCTCGGCGATCAGGTTGCGGCCGAAGCTGGTGCGGTTCTCGATGGCCCGCATCTCGCGGGACCGGCGCATTCGCCTGCCTTCGAGGTAGCCCGCGTCGCGGTGGAACAGCCGGTGTTCCCCGCTGCGGTAGCGCTTCGCCGCGAGCAGACAGCGTTGTCCGTCGGGAACCGCGCGCTCGATGACGAACACGTCGGCTTCCTTGCCGGTCTTGAGCACGCCGAGTTCGGTGTCGGCCGCGGCGAGGTCGGTGACCAGCCAGTCCGGTCGCGGATGCGGCCCCTGGTCGGAATCGCCCCAGGTGGACCAGCGGTCGGCGCCCTCGGGGAGTTCCTGCGCGGCGGTGTACGCGTCGTCGCGGACCCGGGCAAGGCGCCCGCGTTCGGACTCGGTCAGCCTGCCAGAGCGCTGTGGCTGTGGGTCATCGTCGAAGCCGCGTTTGCGCATGTGGCGTGCGCGAGGTGCGTGGTGCTCGTCGGATGCGTCGATGTCAAGACGGTCGAAAGAGTGCTTGCGCACTGGTGGGTCTCCTTGGCTGAGGGGAGCCCCACCGCGCCTGCTAGCGGAGTGGGGCGGGTGGACGGGTCGGTGCCACGACCACCGCGACTTCTGTCGACATCGGGGCACCTCCTCTGATCCACCGGTGTTTCCCCACCGGCTCGCGTTGTTCCACTGACAGCGTGCCCGGCATCGGTGCTGCCGGGCAACTCATTTATCTCCCGGTTCAGATCACCAGGTCGAGCGCGGTACCGCCGGTCTGCTCCAGGCGGATTCCCGCGGCCCCTGCCACCGAGACGAGGGTGCGTATCGAGGTCGGCTCGCGCGGGGCCGTCGCCAGCGCGGCGGCGAGCTTGCCCTTGTGCGCCTTGTTGAAGTGGCTGACCGTGGTTCGCGCGCCGGTTTCCTCGGTGACCACCCGGACGGTGATGGCGCCGGGGATGGCGGCCAGGTTCGCGTACGGACCGGAGCGCAGATCGACGACCAGACCGTCCACAGTGGACAAGGTCTTCGTCAGGTCCGTGCGCCAGATCCCCCGCAGACCGCCGATCCCGGGCAGCACGGTCGCGCCGGAGAGCCGATACGCCGGAATCGGGTCACTCGGCCGCAGGACCCCGAACAGCGCGGAGGCCACCGCGAGCCGCCTGTCCGCCCGCGCCCGCTGCGCCTTGCCGAACGTCGCGACGCCCAGCGAGTCGTAGAGAACCCCGGTGTACCGCTCGATGGCAGGCGCGGTCGGCGACTGACGCAGCGTCGCGTTGCGTCGCACCTCGTCGACCTGGCGCTCGGAGAGACCGAGCACAGCCAAGCTCGCGGTCACGTCCTCGGCGAGATCGACCAGCGCGGCCGTGAGGCGTTCACGGACCGGGTTCAGCTCGGGAAAGGACAAGGCGGCGAGATCGAGCGGGGCGTGGTCGCCGCCCGCCGCCTTGGTCTCCGAAGGGGGAAGCAGCACAAGCACGCGCTGACTCTAGAGAATCCGATCGATCGTGGCGCCGGGGGAGCGCGGTGTCGCTGTTCGGCTGCGGCAGACGGGCGCGGGATGCGTCCGGAATACAAGCGAGCCGTGCTGGGTCGTCCACGAGAGACAAAAGAAACTCGGTGAACCAAGCGCTACGCAAGTCGACGCCAAGTCGACGCCAAGCGCGATAAGCAACGGTACGCGAACTCAAACCTGGCTCGCCTAGGGGGACATCGTGGCAGCTGATCGTGCCGTGAGCCACCTGGGCCGCGACGGAAGTCTTCTGTGTCTGAGGGTCGATGCCGGTTTTGTGTGAGCCCTTGATGAGTGTGCCCGAGTACGTCATCACCATAAGAGCAACCCTGGGCTTCGCCTGCCGAGTGCAAGCGCTTGAAAAGGCGCGTCGGCTCCGGGCATCGAAGAACGCCATCGGATCTATCGGCTGGAAGCCAGGAAACGCCGCCCAGAGGTCATCGAAAGGGCTCTCGACAGCCCTGGCTTCCGGTTCGACATTCGGCAGAGGCCGATCGCCCAGCTCGGTCACACGGCAGGAGGCGCCGCGATCTTGGGCGTGACAGTGGGACCCGAGCGTGGACCGGGCGGGCCCCGCCGCCGAACCGCGGAAGCAACGCATCGGCTATGGCAATTCGGCCAATGTGATCAGACCGAGCAGAAATTCCCGATGTTCGCAGACCTGTTCACCATCCCCACGCACGCCGAGCTGAGCAATGGACGACTCGAACAGGTCGTCGACACACCGCGTCCGCACTCCGCGGCCACCCGAGGTTCCCACTCACCGGAACCAAGATCGACTTGGAGAACGAATGGCCGGTACAACCGAACTCGACGAAGTCTATTCGGCCATCGAGGAAGCGGCCGGACTGCTGGACGTACCGTGCTCGCGGGACAAGGTCCTGCCGATCATGACCGCGTACGGGAACGTGCTCACCAAGGCCGTGATCGCCTTTCGGGTGGCCACCGGCGCGAGCAACGCGGGCGAGCTCGACTGCCGCTTCACCATCCTGCCCAAGGACATCGATCCCTACGCCGTCGCCGTCTCCAGTGGCCTCATCACGAAAACCGACCATCCCGTCGACTCGCTGCTCGCCGACATCGACGCTGGTTTTCCGGTCAGTTGTTACGGCATCGATTTCGGCGTTGTCGGCGGGTTCAAGAAAACCTGGTCGTTCTTCTCACCCGACAACATGCAACGGCTGGCCGAGCTCGCCGAAATTCCGTCCATGCCGCGCAGTCTTGGCGAGAACCTAGACTTCTTCCGCCGCCACGGTCTCGACGACAAGGGGGGCATGATCGGGATCGACTATCCGCATCGCACGGTCAACTTGTACTTCGGCAACCCGCCCGCCAGGTGTTTCCAACGCGAGACCATCGTGTCGATGCACGAGGAAATGGGCTTGCCGGAACCGACCGAGGAGATGCTCGCACTCGGTGAGCAGGCATTCGGCATCTACGTCACGCTGCGCTGGGACTCGCCGAAGATCGAGCGGATCACCTTCGCCGTGATGACCCAGGACCCGGCGGCACTCGGCGTCACGCTCGACCCGACGATCAAGAAATTCATCGACAGCGCGCCGTATTCGGCCAGTGCCGCCGAGCGTAGATACGTATACGCCGTCGCGTCCTCGCCGACCGGGGAATACAACAAACTCCAGTCGTACTACCAGTGGCGGCCGCGGATGCTGAGTCTGATGCCGGGAGCGGAGTGACGATGCTTGTTCGAGAATCCCAGTTGGTGGAACTCGTGGACCCGGACGGCACCGCCACCGGTTCCTGCACGGTCGCCGATGCGCACACCGCGCCCGGCAGGCTGCACAGGGCGTTTTCGGTGCTGCTGCTCGACGAACAGGATCGGGTGCTGATCCAGCAGCGGGCCGCGGCGAAGACCCGGTTCGCGCTGCGCTGGGCGAACACCTGCTGCGGGCATCCGGCTCCAGGCCAGACCGTGTTCGACGCGGCCGCCCAACGGCTGATCGAGGAGATCGGCGTGCGCGGCGTGACCCTGTACGAGGCAGGGGTGTACTCCTACCTGGCCGAAGACCCGCTGACCGGGCGCGTCGAGCACGAGTACGACCACGTCCTCGTCGGCCGCGTCCCGGTGGACCTGCCGCCGCTTGTGCTCGATCCGGTCGAGGTCGCCGCGGTCCGCTGGCTGACGCCGGAGGAGCTGCGCGCGGACGTCGCCGAGAACCCGGACCGGCACACACCCTGGCTGCACGGCGTGCTCGCGGTCGCCACCGATGTCGCCGACCGCCTGCCGGTGGCCGCCCCGTTCGCCCGCTCGCTCGCAGGCAGCGAACTCACCTGACGGTGCTAAGAGCCAATAGGAGAAAGTACATGTCTGGCAGGACTGACCTGGAAGGTCTCTATTCAGCCCTTGAGGAATCCTCGCGGCTGCTGGATGTGCCGTGCTCGCGTGAGCGGGTCCTGCCGATTCTCACCGCATATCGGGATGTCATCCCGGATGCCTCGATCGCCTTTCGGGTCGCGACCGGCGCGCGGCACGCTGGGGAGCTCGACTGCCGTTTCCTGTCGCTGCCCAAGGACTTCGACCCCTACGCGGTCGCGCTGGGCGCCGACCTCACCGTGAAGACCGAGCATCCTGTCGGCAGCCTGCTCGCCGACATCGGCCAACGGTGCGCCGTCGGCAGGCACGGCGTTGATTTCGGGTTGGTCGGCGGTTTCAAGAAGACCTGGGTGTTCTTCCCGCCCGACAACATGCAGACGCTGGCCGCACTCATCGCCATTCCGTCCATGCCGAGCAGTGTCGCGGCGAATGTCGACTACTTCAACGGCCACGGCCTCGAAGACCGGATCAGCGTGATCGGGATCGACTACCAGTACCGCACGATCAACGTGTACTTCGGCGCTCCGCCCGCCGAGTCGCTCGCCGCGAGGAATGTGCTGGCGATGCACGGTGACGCGGGACTGCCGCGACCGAGCGAACAGATGCTCATGCTCGCCACGAAGGCGTACGGGATCTATTTCACCCTGAGCTGGGATTCGGCGAAGATCGAGCGGATCTCGTTCCCGGTCAGGACCGCGGACCCGGCCACGCTGTCGCTCGACCTTGACCCGAGAATCGAGAAATTCCTGCACAGCGCGCCCGTGGGCGCCGCCGACCACGTGGTGTTCTATCCGGCCATGTCGGCGAGCGGAGAATATTACAAGGTTCATTCCTACTATCAATGGCGTGCGCAGATGTATGAGCGCTACCCGAAGCGGGGTCGGTGACTCCGGCCCCTGACTTGAGGTGACCTTCTGTCCAGGAAATGTTGTCTTCGCGATTTCCGCATTCCTGGACAGAAGGTCGTCCCCACCATCACGCTCACTCTGCCGCGTGGACCACAACCCACGCGATCACGAAACGTGGTGATCAACTACCTCATGTGAACATGACGGTGCCTTGGTCACCACCCGCCTCGCGTAGCGTCGTTCGTCAGTTCTGTTTGCCTGCCACGATGGTGAGCACAACGCCGACCTTCTTGCCGATGAAGGGCGAGGACATTCCCCCGGTCACGCCGTAATCGGTGCGGTCGAGCTCGGTACGCGCGGAGAACTTGGCGGTCTGCTCGCCGCCCGCACCGAATTCGACGGCGCCGACTTCCAGGTTCAGCGTCACTTCCTTGGTGACCGAGTGGATTGTCAGATCGCCGTCGACAAGGAAGTTGTCGCCTTCGGTGCGCACCTTTTTCGAGGTGAAGGCGATCGTGGGATGCTGCTTGACGCCGAAAAAGTCGTTCTCGCGAAGGTGGTTGTCACGTCTTGTGACGCCGGTATTCACCGACGTGGTCCTGATGACCGCGTCCACCGACGAATCCAGTGGATTCTTCGCCGTGACGATCGTGCCCTCGAAGTCGGTGAAGTTGCCGCGGACCGTGGCGAGACCCATCAGGCGGGCTTCGAAAACAGCGGTGGAGCGGGCGGAGTCGATCACCCAGGTGTCTGCGGTGTAACCTGGAATGTCGTCCTGCATGGACATGCGATCAATACTCCTGTTCGGTGAACTGAATAGGGAACGCTGGTCGGGAAGGTGCTGCGTGGTCAAGACGGGTCGAGTTTCCTCGGCGCTCATCCTGTGGACTTCAAGACTATCCCTTGTCGACGGCGGACACCATGAGCGGCCGCGTGCTCCGGCCGGAGCGCGCGGGGCCATCCCCTACGTCGTGAAGAATCTCGTCCCGCTCATCGACCCCGCACGCTCCGCCTCGCGAGTCCAGTTCCATTCATCACGTAATTCTGTCTCCCGCGATGCGCTTACGGCGCGAAATCACCATCTGCTAATTGCTTGATCAAGATATCGGACGTGCACAATTCGGGTCAAGAACCGCGAGCGGCGCCCGACTGCTCCCCCCCTCACGCCCCGAGTGCCGCGGGTGACCGGCGCGTTTCGCCGCGGAACCCAGATGCGGCGACCCGTGCGGCCTCACTACCCTTTGGGCACCTCTCGTTCCGAAGGAGTTCCATCGTGATCACCAGGATGTCGTCGTTGTTCCTGCGCACTCTGCGCGAGGACCCGGCGGACGCCGAGGTGCCCAGCCACAGGCTGCTGGTGCGCGCCGGGTACGTCCGTCGCGTCGCCCCGGGCGGCTACTCCTGGCTGCCGTTGGGCCTTCGGGTACTGCGCAAGATCGAAAAGATCGTGCGCGAGGAGATGGACGCCATCGGCGGCCAGGAGATCCACTTCCCGGCCCTGCTGCCGCGCGAGCCCTACGAGGCGACCAACCGCTGGACCGAGTACGGGCCGAACCTGTTCCGGCTCAAGGACCGCAAGGGCGCCGACTACCTGCTCGGCCCGACACACGAGGAACTGTTCGCCCTCACCGTGAAGGGTGAGTACAACTCCTACAAGGACTACCCGGTCACGCTGTACCAGATCCAGACGAAGTACCGCGACGAAGCGCGCCCCCGCGCGGGCATCCTGCGTGGACGCGAGTTCGTCATGAAGGACTCGTATTCCTTCGACCTCGACGACGCCGGGCTGGACGCGAGCTACGCCAACCACCGGGCCGCCTACATCAAGATCTTCGACCGCCTCGGCCTGAACTACGTCATCTGCGCCGCGACGTCGGGCGCCATGGGCGGTTCGGCCTCCGAGGAGTTCCTCGCGGTCGCCGAGACCGGCGAGGACACGTTCGTGCGCAGCACCGGGTCGGACTACGCGGCCAACGTGGAGGCCGTGATCACCCAGGCTGCCGCCGCGATCGAGCTGGACGGGCTGCCCGCGGCGCAGGTGCACAGCACCCCCGACACGCCGACCATCGACTCGCTGGTCACCTTCCTCAACTCCGCCGACCTCGGCCGGACGTTCACCGCGTCCGACACGTTGAAGAACGTCCTGCTCAAGACCCGCCAGCCCGGCACGACGGAGTGGGAACTGCTCGCCGTCGGCCTGCCCGGCGACCGCGAGGTCGACACCAAGCGGTTGGAGGCTGCCCTGGAGCCCGCCGAGGTGGCGATCCTCGACGCGGCCGACTTCGCCCGCCACCCGTTCCTGGTGAAGGGCTACATCGGCCCGAAGGCGCTGCTGGAGAACAAGGTCCGCTACCTCGTCGACCCGCGCGTGGTCACCGGCACGGCCTGGGTGACCGGCGCCGACCAGACCGACCACCACGTGATCGACCTCGTGGCGGGCCGCGACTTCACCCCGGACGGCACCATCGAGGCCGCCGAGGTCCGCGCGGGCGACCCGGCCCCCGACGGTCTCGGCACCCTCATCGCCGCCCGCGGCATCGAGATCGGCCACATCTTCCAACTCGGCCGCAAGTACGCCGACGCGTTCTCCCTCGACGCCCTCGGCCCCGACTCGAAGCCGGTCCGCATCACGATGGGCTCCTACGGCATCGGCGTGTCCCGCCTCGTGGCGGCCATCGCCGAGCAGAGTCATGACGAGAAGGGCATCGTGTGGCCGCGCGCGGTCGCGCCCTTCGACGTGCACGTGGTGATCGCGGGCAAGGACGAGACACTGACGGCGGCGGGCGCCACACTGGCCGCCGACCTCGACGCCGAGGGCCTGTCCGTCCTGTTCGACGAGCGGGCCGTGTCACCGGGGGTGAAGTTCAAGGACGCCGAGCTGATCGGGGTGCCGACGATCGTGGTCGTCGGCCGAGGGCTGGCCGACGGGGTTCTCGAAGTGAAGGACCGGGCATCCGGGGAGCGCTCCGATGTGGCTGTGGACGAGGTTGTCGCGCATCTGACGTCGTTGGTGCGGGGCTGAGAATTCCGTGCTCGCCGAGCCGCCCGGTCCTGTGTGGACCGGGCGGCTTTGTCGTTCCGCCTGGCGGGAACTCCATCAGGACGGCGAGTAGCGCCTATGTTGTCCAGGTCGCCGGGAGTGAGCGGATGCCACGCAAAACGCCATATGTGCGGTCTGGCTCGAAGCCGTCCGGCAGGCGGTAGTCCGGTAGCGCGTTGAGCACCTCGTCGATGACGATGCCGATCTCCACCCGAGCGAGGTGTTGGCCGATGCAACGGTGTGCGCCCGCGCCCCACCCGAGTTGACGGCCCTGGTCGCGGTCGATGTCGAACTCGGCCGGTGACTCGAAGTGGTCCTCGTCGCGGTTGCCGGAGCCCCAGGCGAGCAGGAGGCGGTCGCCGGGGACGAGTTTCACTCCGGCCAGTTCTGTCGGCGTGCGGACTGTGCGGCCGGTGGCGGCGACGGCCGACTCGAAACGGACCGACTCCTCGATCAGTGGTGTCAGCTGCGACCGGTCGGCGATGACCCGGTCGCGCAGTGCCGGATCGGCGGCCAGGGCGTGCAGGGTGTTGGCGATGGAGTCGATGGTGGTCAGCGCGCCCGCCATGATCATCAGGTAGGTGAACTTCACCAGTTCGGCCTCGGTCGCGACGTGGCCGTTGACCGGGGTCGTCACAGCGGCGCTGAGCAGGTCGGCGCCGGGGTCGGCTCGGCGGTCGCGGACTTGGTCGACGAGGAAGTCGCTGTAGCGCTTGACCGCCGGTTCCGCTTCCACCGGCGGCAGGCCGCCCGCCGAGAGGAACCCGGTGAGCAGGTCGCGCAGTACCGGGCGTTGCGCGACCGGCACTCCCAGAAGCGATCCGATGATCAACGGCGGGATCTGTTTGGCGATGTCGCGCACCAGGTCGCCCGCGCCTCGCGGGGCGACCGAGGCGATCACCTCGCGGGTGACCTCGCGGATCAGGGGGGCGGCGTTCGCGGCAGCACCCCTGGTGAAGAACGGTTGCAGGTGCTTGCGCCAGCCGCTGTGCTCCGGTGGGTCCTGCTCGAACAGCGGCGCGATGGTCTGGCCGAACTCGCGGAGCAGCATCACCGCGCCGAGACCTGTGACCGCGGAAGAGTAGTTGTCGTGTTCCAGTGCCACGCGGCGGATGTCGTCGTGGCGGGACACCACGTGGAAACCCCCGTGGCGCTCGCTGTGGGCGACAGGGCAGCCCACGCGCAACTCGCGGAGAAAGCCGTGAATGTCGGGCGCGGTGGCGGGGTCGAGGTGGTCGAACCCGCGTGCCCGCTCGGCCACATCGTCGAAGTCCGCCGAACCGTCGATGCTCGTCACCGGTCTCCCCAGGGGGCAGGCTGTGGTGATGATCATTCTGTCTGGTGCGGGGACGACTCCGCCAGGCTTACCCCTCGTGTGGACGCAGGCTGGAGATGATCTGGTCGGCGATCTCCTTCGGCAGCGCGTCCGGCACGCCCTGGTCCATGTACATCATGAACAGCGCGGTCTTGGCGCCCGCCTTGAACGCGACCGAGGTGAACTGCACGGTCGGTGACGGGCACTCGCCTGGCTTGGTCACCGTCAGCGTCGCGGTGGCCATCACGGCCTCGATCTTGCCCTGGCCCACCTTCGTGGGCACCGGCTCGGTGAACGTCACGGGCGCCTTGGTGCCGTCCGCGTTCAGCGCGGCCGCGTCGGCGAAGAGTTTCGCTCCTCTTCCGGCGGCGTCGGTCGGATCCAGTTTGTCGGCGGTGACCAGGCCGATGCGGCCACGGTAGGAACCGTCGACGGTGGGGCACGCTTCGGGCCGGTAGGTCGACACACCGTGCATGACGGCGGTGGGCTTGCCGGTGTTGTCCTCGAACCCGACGATCACGCCAGGACTATCGATCTGCCACTCGGTCGGGACGTCGTAGGCGACGTTCTCCTTGTACGACCACACGCCCTGCCAGCCGATGATCACGGGATCGATTTTGATCTCGTCCACGGACGAGGGCGTTCTCGGGGCACCGCTGGCCCGGCTGGTGGTCGACGGCTGGCGCACAGTGGGCGAGGTCGAGGTGGATGCCTTGGTGGGTTCGGTCGTCTTTGTCGCCTGCTCGCTGGACTTGCCCGGCCCGGCGATCGGACCGGCGTCGTCCTTGTTGGTCAGGATCAGCGTGGTCGTCACACCGAGGCCCACCACCAGAACCGCGACCAGCGCGATGATCCACGGTGTGCGGTTGGGCTTGTTCGGGCCTGGCGGCGGCTGCTGCGGTTGCTGGTACATCCCGAAGCCCTGGTAGCCGCCACCCTGCTGCAGGGGTTGGTAGTGCGCGGGCTGTCCGGTGATCGGGTCGACCTGGTACTGCGGCTGCGGCTCCTGCCAGTACGGCCCCCCTGGATTGCTCATGCCCGAGACCGTAGTTGGTCCCGATTCGTCCTGTTGCCCGAACCCAGGCATCCGAACAGCGCGTTCACCACGGCCACCGGGTCGGACAGGTCGGGCAGGACGAGGTGGGCGCCCGCGGCGTGCAATTGCGCCACGCTGTGCCGCCCGGTGGCGACGCCGACGCCGATCGCGCCGTGGTGCAGGGCCGCGGTCACGTCGTGCGGGGTGTCGCCGATGACGATCACCCGGTCCGGGGTGAACTCGGTGCCGTACTTGCCCGCGGCGGCGCGCATCGCGGCGGCGACCAGGTCGTGTCGATCGGCGGAGATCGAGCCGTAGCCGCCGATCTCGAAATCCACGTGGTGGTGCAGCCCGAACGGGGTCAGCTTGCAGTCGGCCAGCTCGATCAGGTTGCCGGTGACCAGAGACTGCACCACGTCCGGGCGAGTGGAGAGGGTCGTGAGCACCTCGGCGGCGCCGGGCAGGACGTGACCGAGGGTCGCCAGTTCGCCGCGCGAGGCCTGCACGATGGCGATGAGTTCGGCGAAGAGCAGTTGGATGTGGTTCTCGCTGCGGTCGAGGCCGTGTGCCTCCAGCAGTTCGCCCGCGATGGACCGCTCCGTCCGGCCCGCGAACACCGGCACGTGCGCCAACTCGATCCCCATCACCGTGGCGAGTACCTGCTCGTACCAGCGTCGGCCGGTGCCGGAGTAGTCGACCAGGGTGAGGTCGATGTCCCACAGGACGAGCGTGGTCGGGCGGTTCGGCGCGGCGGGGGAGGAGGTGGTCACCAGACCCATGGTGGCACGGCCCGCCGACACCGCAGTGCTCCATTTCGGTGTTGTCGCCGCTGGTCACCGAAGTGGACGAACGCTGTCTCCGATGAGGTCCATGGTGTCCTCGCCGACCAGTTGGGCGTCCGGCTGGGCGCCGCCGTCAGTGTCGGCGGCCACGACGACGACGGATATCCCGGCTGGTGTGGACAGTGCCACGACGGTCACCGTGCCTGTGGTGCTCGCGCAGGGATCGCCCGCTGTCGCCTCTGCCTCAGCGCGCACGAGCGTGCCCTGGACGCCGTCGCGGATGAGCGGTCTCGGCCGCGACAGCGTGACCCGCGCGGTCTGGCTGCCGTCGCTGTACTGGTCGGCGGCCACGGCGGCGGCCAACTCCGAGGCCGTCTCTTCGCGGTCGGTGCCGACGGCGATGCCACTGCCGCTGAACGCTCTCCCGTACTCGGCGCCCTGGCACAGGTAGGTGCCGAAGTCGGCGAGGTGATGCAGCTCCACGCCGCTGGAGGACTCGACGGTCTGACTGTCCTCGGCGAGTGTCCACTCGCGTGGTACCTCGTAGCCGACGCCCGCCTCCGGGTCCTTGATCACCTGCCAGCCTGGGTTCTCGGCGGGCTCCCGGGCCGGGGTACGGGTGTCGGTCGGCGGTGGTGGGCTGGTGATCGCCAGATCGGTGCGGGGCGCGTCGCCGGGACCGACGAGCACGATGGCCGCGATCGCGCTGCCCGCCAGGGTGAGCGCGATCGCCCCGGCCAACGCCCGCTGGTTGCGCACTCCGAGACCGTAGTGGACCGGCCATACGGCTCAACGCGTCAGATCAGACGTTCCGCGGTGTCGAAGAATGGTTGGGCAAGGTCCCCGTGCCCGAGGCTGGGGAGGAACAGCCCGGTGGACACCCGTTATCTCCGTCGGCGGTTCGCGCCCGCGACACCAGCGCCGCGCTTCCGTCGTATAGAGGCGAACCAACCGTGATCGACTATTCGCGCTCCTCCGCGGCGACCAGGTCGGGGAGGCCCGTCAGCCACCGCTCGCCGCGCTCGCCCAGCGATCTGGCCCTGCTCCTGGCCAGGTCCGGCACGTCGATCGGCACAGCGCGGTACTCAGCCAGTGAGATAGCTCAGGCGCACTGTGCGAACCGGGTTGTCGACGTTGGTGTCGACCAGGCAGATGGACTGCCAGGTGCCCAGGGCCAGACGGCCGTCCAGGACCGGGATGGTGGCGTAGGGCGGGATGAGGCCCGGCAGCACGTGGTCTCGGCCGTGGCCGGGGGAGCCGTGGCGGTGTCGCCAGCGACTGTCGGCGGGAAGCAGGTCGCGCAGGGCCGCGAGGAGGTCGTCGTCGCTGCCCGCGCCCGTCTCGATGATCGCCAGGCCCGCGGTGGCGTGCGGGACCCACACGTGGAGCAGGCCGTCGGTCGCGTCCGCCTCGGTCAGAAAGCGGGCGCACCGGTCGGTGAGGTCGTGCACGACCTCGGAACCGCCGGTGGTGATCTCGATCTCCTCGCTGTGCATGGGGTCCACACTAAAGTCGGAACCATGCGCAGCGCTTTCGGGGAACGCTTCGAGGTCCCGTCGGGGTACCTGAACACCGCGAGCATCGGGGTACCGCCGAGCCGCGCGGTCGAGGCCGTCGATCGGGCCGTCCAGCGCTGGCGCACGGCGGAGAACACGGCACCGGAGTTCGATGAGCCCGTCGCCGTGGCGCGGCGGGCGTGGGCGCGGATGGCCCGCGTCGATCCCAACACGGTGGCGAGTGGGACGAGCGTGTCGCAGCTCGTGGCGTTGGTCGCCTCGGGTGTGCCGGACGGGACGAAAGTGCTGGTGGCCGCCCAGGACTTCACGAGCCTCAGTTTCCCGTTCGCCGCGCAGGCACATCGCGGCGTGACGGTCACCGAGGTCGCGCAGGCCGAATTGGGCCACCGGGCGGCCGATTTCGATCTGGTCGCCGTGAGCGTCGTGCAGTCCGCCGATGGGACCATCGCCGACCTCGACGCCCTCCGGGAAAGCGGGGCGAGGGTGCTGCTCGACGCCACCCAGTCGATCGGGTGGTTGCCGGTCGAGTTGGGGTGGGCGGACTGGGTGGTGGGTTCGAGCTACAAGTGGCTGTTAGGTCCCCGAGGTTGCGCCTGGCTCGCGATATCAGCCGCCGCACGGTCGTCGACCTTGCCGGTCGCGGCGAACTGGTACGCGGGCGAGAACCCGTGGGACACGATCTACGGGATGCCACTGCGGCTTGCCGGGGACGCCCGTGCGTTCGACCTGTCGCCGGTGTGGCTTTCCCAGGTTGGCGCGGCCGCGTCGATGCCGTGGCTCGCGGGTTTGGACCGGGCGGAAGTGCACGCGCACTGCGTCGGTCTCGCCGACGGGCTACTCGCCGGACTCGGACTGCCGTCGCGCGGTTCGGCGATCGTGTCGATCGCCCTGCCGGACGCCGCCGACCGACTGGAAGCCGCCGGAATCCGCTGCGCGGTCCGAGCGGGTCGACCCCGGCTGTCGTTCCATCTCTACAACACGCAAGACGACGTCGACCGCGCGTTGGCCGCGCTGCGTGACCGCCACCCCGGCTGAACTGGGAAATCGGACGTTCAACCCACTCGGTCTGACACGGATGGGCGACACCGTTTACCGTGAGCAGTCGTGTCGGCCCCACAGCGCCCAGGGCAGCAGCCTCCCTGGTCTGACCACCGCAACCGTTCCGGCGAGACGGACGTCATCCCGCGCGTCCAGGATCAGCCGTTCCAGTTCACCGACGAGCGGCCCCCTCCCACCGGAAATCCGGCGCTGACCTGGGCATTGCGTATCGCGGGCCTGGTCGCCATCGCGGTCATCTCCGGCCTGGTGTGGGGATTTGTCACCGACAAGCCCGCTCCCCCGGCCGCGGAGGACAACCAGCCGACCGAACAGAAGTCGAAGGGCCGATACGACTTCGTCGCCCACGAGAAACTCCCGCAGCCCAAGGTGGACACGGACTGCGCCAAGAACTCGTACGGGAAAGTCAAGGACCAGTTCTTCCCGAGCACGCCGTGCACCCGACTCACCCGGGCGCTCTACACCGTCGAGGTGGACGGTCGCCTCGTCTACACGTCCGTCTCCGTGGTTCAGATGCCCACCGAGGAGGCCGCGGCCGCGCTGAACACCCTCACCGAGCAGGACGGGACCGGCAACGTCTCGGACTCGATCAAGGCGAAGCTCGTGCAGGTCGACGGGTTGGCGAACGGGCTCGGTGGTGGCGGTTACGAGTCCAACCAGCGCGGAAAGATCATCACCATCGTGGAGTCCGACTACGCGCCCGCCGCGAAACGGACCAAGGCGGAAGACGGATTCCTCACCGCGATCAGCGCCGACGCGATCCGACTCGGTGAAGAGATCGCGCCAGACGCGTCCTGATCAGGGTGTGCCGGGCAATGCCAGGGTCAGTGGGGTGACTCCGGCCGCTTTGCGCCAACGGGTCGCCCGTACCGCGGTCGCCGTCAACGCTTCCATCGCTGTCTTTCGCACGTCAACGTCATCCGTGCGTTCGAGCGTCGCACGCCAAGCGACGGTGGCGTCCTGTTCTGCCGTCACCAGTATCGCCAGCGCTGTCGCCTGATCGGTCACCGGTTTCGGCGGCACATACGCGGGCTCAGGGGGCGCGGGCTCGACATCGGCCGCCCCGAGCAGCCGCGCGACCGCGTCCCGCCGAGCACGGTGCGCGGTGGCGCCCTCGTTGATCGGCAGGTCGTAGACAGCGGGTAGGAACGCGCTCACCAGGCCGTACACCCAGATCGCGGCGTGCTCGGCGCCCAGAGCGCGCTGGATCGCCTCGACAGTGTCGCCGGGCAGCGACTTCGCGGCCGGCTGCACGACTGACGGTTGCCTTCTCATGCCATGACCTCTCGAAGACTCGCGCACGCCGCCGCCACCGAACCGACCATGCCCGCGCGGTAGCGGGGGATCGTCGGCACCAGATCGGCGGCCTGTTTCTCGGCGGACGACAGGGCGTCCAACAGCTTCTTGCGCGCCGCGCCCGCCTCGGCGGGCACCTCCGGGGGTGCTGACGGCGGGGGCGCGGCGGGCGCACTGCTCGCCGGGGGGCCTTCCCGGT
>JALZNB010000453.1 GCA_030857905.1 Actinomycetota bacterium | reverse complement strand
GCGCAAGGCGCTGGTGCTCGACGACGTGTGCGCCTATCCGCGGTTCGCGGTCAACCCGGTGATCAACTCGATCGGCGTCCGGGCCTACATGGGCGCCCCGTTGATCGATCGGACCGGAACGGCACTCGGCACGATCTGTGTCGTCTCCACCGAGGAGAGCGACTGGGGTCGACCCGGCCTGGAGCTCATCAAGTCGATGGCGGCCACCGTGGTGGATCTGATTCACCAGCGCGAACGCTAGGGGACGGTCGGCCACTGCCGCGTCCTTCGCGGCGGTGGCCGGTCACCGCGGGATCTAGGTGAGACCACCCTGGTGGCCCATGGTTCGCAGGGCGGTGCTGCCATACCGGAGTTCGGCGGCGAAACGTGCCGACCACTGGTCCTGATAGGTTCCCAACGCCACCTCGGCGAGCCGCAGGCGCTGGACGTCCGATGTGCCCGCCGGAGCGTAGATGTGGTTGGCATCGCGGAAGAAACGCTCGATGTCGCGACCAGGGTCGAGCCCGTAGGCCGCGTGCACCTCCATCGCCGTGCGTGCGCTGTCCAATGTGGACTCCACATTCAGCAGCTTCGCGTTGATCAGTTCCGCGTCGCAGGCAATGCCCTGGTCGAGCAGGTGTGCCGCGTGGTACGCGGCGAGTCGGGCGGTCATCAGCTGAGACTGCATCTGACCCAGTTTCTGTTTGACCGTCGGAAGTTCGCCGAGCGGCTCGCCGTAACGCCGGTGCTCCTTGGCGAACTGGATCGTTCGCTCGGTGAGTGCTTGGTGGATACCGAGTGAGACGGCGGTCAGGTTGGGGCGGCCGTACAGGACGCTCGACGAATACGCGACCGCGAGGCCGTCGCCTTCCACGCCCAGCAAGTTCTCCACCGGGACGCGGCAGTCCTCGAAGGTGAGTTCGCCGAAGCTGAACCCGTGCAGCCCCATGGCGGGCCGGTGCGCGTTGAGGGAGAATCCTGGGGCGGTCGACTCGACCAGGAACGCCGACATTCCCTTCGAACCAGGGCCGGTGCGGACCACCACGCCGTGCAGGTCCCCGACGTGACTGTTGCCGACGAAAATCTTCCGGCCATTGAGGATGTACTCGTTGCCGACCCGTTTCGCGGTGGCGGACATGCCTGCCACGTGGCCGCCGGACTCGGCTTCGGTCACCGCGATCGTGGGCAGGCATCGACCGGCCCCGATGGCGGGCAGCCAGCGCCGTTTCTGGCTCTCGTTGCCGAAGTGCACGATCTTCGCCACGCCGAGCTGGGATGCCTGCACCATGGCGCCCATCGCACCGCTGACCCGCGACAGTTCCTCGATGATGATTGTTTTGGCCAAATGGCCTAATCCCATGCCGCCATATCGGGGATTCACCGTTACCCCGATCCATCCTTGCCTGGCGATCAGTCGGGACAGTTCGACCTGGACCGTCCGATATTTCTCCATCTCCGCGGTCCGGGGCGCGACCTTGGTCTCGGCGAAATGGCGGACCTGGTCCCGAAGTCGTTCATGGTGGACGGTCGCGAAATAGCTGGTAGATCGGGGGGAGAGGTTCACCTGACATCTCCTAGGATCTCGGTCCCCGACCACCGTTGACTCCGGCTTGAAGTTCCTGTCCGTACTTTTCCATCGACACCGCGGATGTGGTACCGCCTACCTGGTGACACCGACGGTTCAAGGCCGGTCCCGCCCTCCCGCTTCACCGCGACGCGTGATCTACGTGCGGTAACGCGCCGCTGGGGGCCAGCCGTCGTGCGCTGTTCGCCAGATCACGTATGACATTCACGTCAAGTCTGATCACTGAAAGAGCGTATCTCGCCGCCCACGCGGCCGTGCCGCGACCGCCGGTTCGCCGCTCCCACAGGACCCACCTGCGACGATCACCGAAGCGTCGGCGAGATTCGCGGTTACCGTTCGGCGATGGAACCGTCGCCGCGGCGCCAGATTGGGTCGCGGCAGCGCTGTTCCATTGTGGCGGCCTGTTCGACGGCTTTCTCCTCGGCTGTCATTCCGATGCCAGGTTCGGTGAGTGGCGGGGCGTATCCATCGCGATAATCGAAGACCGCCGGATCGATGAGGTAGGGGTCCTTGTCGCCGAGGCTTTGTTCCTCGATAAGCGCGCGCTGTGACCGAGCCTGCCGACCCGACGGTCATAGTGGACGCGGCCCCCGTGCCAGGCGCGGTCGTGGCTCTCGCCGATGGCCACCAGTGCGGTCACCGCCGGAGCCTGTCCACCAGGGCCGCTGCGCGCCCCCGTAGAGCGGCCAGATCCCCGTCCTCGCACGCGTCCCCGATCAGCGCGCCGCCCATGCCCACCGCCCGGGCTCCCGCCGCGAGATAGGCCGCGGCGTCGTCGAGCCCGATTCCGCCGGTCGGAACCAAGGGAATCCGCGGCAGCGGTGCCCGGACTGCGGTGAAGTAGGGCAAACCCCCGGTCCCGGCCGGGAAAAGCTTGACCATCGTGGCGCCCGCGCGCCACGCGGACAGAATCTCGCTCGGCGTGTACGCGCCAGGGAGCGCGAGCACCCCGAGACTCCGTGCCTCGGCCACCACGTCGAGGCACACCGCGGGCGAGATGAGGTACGACGCACCCGCGTCAACCGCCTGGCGGGCCTCATCCGACGAAAGAACCGTACCCGCGCCCAACGCGAACTCGGCCGACGTACCCGCACACTCGCGCAGCGCCTCCAACGCGCCCGGGGTGGTCAAGGTGAACTCGACCGCCCGGATACCGGCCGCACACAGGGTCTCGGTGACCTCGGCGAACCGCTTCGCCGAACTCGCCCGGAGAATCGCGATCACGGGGACTGCGTCAAGGGCGGTTTGCAGTCGCATCAAGCACTCCACGTGGTGTCGTCGAACGGTGTCATGGGCAGACCGGTCAACTCCGGGCTCGCACACGATTGTGCCGGTGCGCGGCCCTTTGTGGTGCTGTCGCTGCCGCATTCCTCGATCGTCTCCACCGCGGACGCTCGGGTAGTCCACATTGGATAGTGGCGGACCATGAGTAGATACGGCCCGTCGTGAGTTTGCGATAAGTGGTTCTTGACTTGCGCGGGCCGGCTCACTCGATCGAGTGGTTGTCGGGATTCGTCACACCACGGGATTCAGCGTCTCGTTGTACCCGGCACGCCGGTGCATGGGTCGAGGCCGCCACTGCGCGTGGCGG
>JALZNB010000424.1 GCA_030857905.1 Actinomycetota bacterium | reverse complement strand
GGCCGAACGCGGGCTCACCCGAGCGCAGGCCCGCGTCGAGCGCCGCCATTCCCCGGCCGTACGCGGTGAACACGTCGATGCCGGTGATCACCACCGGCTCGCGGCTCATCTGCTCTCCACCACGAGGCTGTCCCGCATGACGTCGAGCACACCATCCACTGTGGACATCCGAAGCAGTTGGTCGTCCTCAAGGTCCTCGGTCAGGCCGTAGCGCTCGGACAGCGCGTGCAGCAGCCAGGCCAGTTCGAGGGAGTCGACCCGCTCACCGATGGACTCCGGCGCGCGGTCACCGTAGGAGGCCAGCAGTTCGATGATCTCCGCGCGGTCGGGGGTCGAACTCATTCGGCACTCGCGACCGCGGGCTCGCGACGCTTCTCCACCTCGGCGACGAACTCGCCGAGGGTCATCCTGGCGAGGGCATCGGTCTCCTCGTCGGTGAAGGCGAAACCGTAGGTCTCCTCGATCCGCAGACCCAGCTCGGCGAACCCCAGGGACTCCAGCTCGATACCGTCGGCACCGAGCGGGGTGTCGTCGGTGGCTTCGGCGACGGGGTAGTTCATCTCCCGCAGCGCGCTGATCACGAACTGGCGGATGTCGGTGCTCACTTGGTTGACTCCCTCTCATGGATGGATCTGCCCGGCTCCGCGGCTCGGCCGCCGGTGCGAACGTCGCCGCGAAGACCGGTGTCATCGGCCTCGCCGATGTGACTGTGGTGCTGTGCCGGACCGACGGTGAGGACCGCGCGCGGTCGCACGCGCTCCTGCGTGACAGTGTCGCTCACGCGCTGGATATCGCGCCTGAGCTGGTGATTCTCGACCGAGACACGGCTGGTCGACCGGTGGTGAGCGGCCCTGGCCCGCTGCACGTGAGCCTGAGTCACACCGTTGGCGCCGCGGCCGTGGCGTTCTCGCGGAAAGCACCGGTCGGTGTGGACATCGAGCCAGTGCACGAGGTGCGCGCGGTGGACATGGCCCGTCGCTGGTTCACCCCGGACGAAGCCGACTGGATCGCCGAGCTGTGCGAAGAGCAGCGGTCGGCCGCGTTCCTGCGACTGTGGACCTACAAGGAGGCCATCGGCAAGGCGCGTGGACGTGGCCTGTCCGGTGGCGGGCTGCGGCAGCCGGTGCCCAGACACGTCGATGCCGATGGCGTGCCGCGTCAAGTGGCCGAGGCGTGGGTGGCGGCCCTCAGCGCACCGACGGGCTTCGTCCTGTCGGTGGCGTGTCTGAGCGAGCGGTCCATGACCGTCCGGCTGACCGAGCTCTAGCGTCACGGGATGGCCACCGCCGCGGCTTCCCGCAACACGGACACGTCGCGGACGGGTTTGCCGGTCGCGGTGCGCGGCAGGGTCGACATCAGGTGGAATCGCTTGGGGCGCTTGAAGACCGCCAGGCGCTCGGTGAGCTTGGTCTCCACTGTGGACAATTCGGCGTCGCCCGCGAGTTCGAGGTAGACCTCGATCGAGCCGGTGAACGTCACCACCGCGATCGCGACCTCGTCGAGTGCGACGATCGTCTGCTCCACCTCGGTCAGATCGACCTTCATGCCGCCGACGGCGACCTGTGAGTCGAGCCTGCCCAGGACCGTGATCAGCCCGGTCTCGTCGTCGATCGTGGCCGCGTCCTTCGTGCGCAGCCAGCCGTCGACCCAGCGGGTGGGGTCGGCCTCACCGAGATACGGCGTCACCGGCCTGGCGACGAGCAACTCGCCGTTCTCGACGCGGACCTCGATGCCCGGCGCGGGCCAGCCGGTCGCCGGACGGTTGGCGCCACTCATGTCGGCGGCGATGAGACCCATCTCGGTCATGCCGTAGATCTCGCCGACGCGCACGCCGTAGCGGGCGCGGAACGCCTCGGCGACATCCGGGCGCAGCCGGTCACCGGCGCTCACCGCCGCGACGAGCTGCGGCAGGGGCTCCGGGTCGGCGACGGAGGCGAGCAGTTCGAAGTGGAACGGCACGCCCATCACCGTCGTGCGCGCCTGGCTCTCGGCGATGACCCGGCGGATGCCGTCCACAGTGGCGCGTTCGGGCAGGACGATCTCGACGCCCGAGTGCAGGCTGTGCAGCAGTCCGCCCATGAGCCCGTAGGCGTGGGCCATGGAGCTCAGGACGACCAGTCGCTCACCCCGAACCGGCATACCGTCGACCTGGGCGTAGCGGTGAACCTCGTCGACGAGTTCCCCGACGGTCCGTCCGATCACCTTCGACGGGCCGGTCGAGCCGGAACTGAGCTGAACCATGGCGTGCGCGGTGGCCGAGGGCACCCCGTCCGGACGCAGGTCGATCCTGGCCGTCACGACCTGGAAGCCGCGCAGCGCACCGCCCGCGCGGGTGACCGGCCGGATGATCAACT
This sequence comes from Actinomycetota bacterium, assembly GCA_030857905.1. Classification (GTDB taxonomy): domain Bacteria; phylum Actinomycetota; class Actinomycetes; order Mycobacteriales; family Pseudonocardiaceae; genus Actinokineospora. The sequence continues at coordinate 7,330 of JALZNB010000424.1, read as the reverse complement.
GTGGACGGAGCCGGGTGAGTGCCCGGTCCAGTTCGTGTTCGGTGAGTCGGTGATCGATCACCTGGGCCTGGGCGCCGATGCGCCACACGGCCAGCACGGTGACGACGTAGCTCAGCGACGGCGGCAGGTAGATCGCGGCCGTGCCGTGGACGCTCAGGCCCGCCGCGCGCAGTTCCAGCTCAGCCTGCCCGACGGCCTCGCGCAGGGCGGCGAGGTCGAGCTGGTCGCCAAGGCGCAGACACGCCTGGTCATCCGGCCCGGCGAGCAGCAGGTCGTCGACCCATTGTCCACTCACGACTGTCCTATCGAGCGGCTGAGCCATCAATTCCCCCCACAGTGGCGCGACGCGTGAATGTACGGATGAGACCACGGGCCGTCGGTGACCGGACGAACGAACCGACCGCGTCGACTCCCGGTGAATACCCGCCCACCGGAGTCCACTTGGCACGAGCGCACCACACCGTCCACATCCAACGGTCGGGCAGATGCTACCGAGACCGGACTTTGCCCGGGGGCATCATCCGGACCAACATGTCATGTGACGATGATCACACTCGATAGCGGTAGCGTCAGCGGCGATAACACGATTGTCGATAACGCCACCTCGGAACGATTGGCAATCCCCAGGTAATCTAACTCACGGTGGTTCGGCGATCTCAAACCTGGCTACACTCGCGCTCATCGACGACCGCCGCGGCGGCCGACCAGTCTGACTCAATCCCGATCCTCGCCGGATACCATCTTTCCTGATCGACGGCGGTCCGGAAAGAGGTCAACACGGTGTCGCCGTACGGTAATCGCGAACTCGCCAAGAGTGAGAACCCGTCGGTAACGCCGAATCATTGGGCGATTCCCCGACGTTTTCCCGATCCTTGTGGTGCGATTTTCGCGATACCCACCGTCGATGCCTCACCAACCATCCGCGTCAGCCCCATGAGGAGATCCATGCTCTACCGGAACGCCGAACCGATGGACACGACGACACGTGACGACCGGCAGGACGTCCTGTCGTCGCTGTCATCGCAGTGCCGGCCGACCTTATGAGCGACAACACCGCGACGCTGATCGCGGGTCCCTCCGAGAAAGCGATCTCGGCTCAGCAGCCGCTGTGGTCCGACCCACTGCGCGCGGCGGAGATCAGGTCGGCTCTCGCCAAGCGACCGGCGCTGGTCACCGCGCGGGAGATCACCGACCTGCGCGAGGCCATCGCCGCGACCACGGCCGCGGGCGGGCTGATCGTGCAGGGCGGCGACTGCGCGGAGCGGTTCACCGATTCCAGCGCCCCCGTCGTCGCGCGCAAGCTCGACCAGGTGCAGGGCATGGCCGACGCCTTGCGCGCGACCGGCGTCCCGGTCGTCTCCATCGGGCGGATCGCGGGGCAGTACGGCAAGCCGCGCTCGTCGGACTGGGAGACCCACCCCGACGGCGGGCTCCTGCCCAGCTACCGCGGTGACCTGGTGAACGACCCGACCCCGACCCTCGCGGCCAGGATGCCAGACCCGGAGCGGCTGCTCATCGGCTACGACCGGGCGGTCGAGGCCCTCGACCAGATCCGACGCTCCTGGGCGGGCCGACCGGTCGGCGAACGCGTCTACGCCTCCCACGAACTGCTGGTCCTGGACTACGAGGAACCACTCGTGCGCGGCGAGGGACGGACCCGTCACTCTGCGTCGACGCACTTCGGCTGGATCGGCGAACGCACCAGGGCGCTCGGCGGAGCGCACCTGGCGTTGGCCGCCGGAATCGACAATCCGATCGGGGTCAAACTCGGCCCGACCGCGTCCCCGGCCGACGTGGTGGAGCTGAGCAGGCTGCTCAACCCCGACGACATTCCCGGCAGGCTCACCTTCATCGTCCGAATGGGCGCCGACCGAGTGGCCGAACGACTGCCCGATCTGCTCTCGGCACTGCGCGCGGGTGGCCCGCCCGCGATCTGGATGTGCGACCCGATGCACGGAAACACGATCGGCAACGCGTCCGGACAGAAGGTCCGCGCGATGTCCGCCATCCGACGGGAATTGGAATCCTTCGTGCACACCGTGCGCCGCGCCGGACTCACCGTCGGCGGTGTGCACCTGGAAATGACACCGGACGACGTCACCGAATGCGTCGCCACCGATCCGCCCACCCAAGACGAATCGGTACTCCCGAACTACCAATCGCCCTGCGATCCCCGACTGAACCGCGTTCAGGCGTCGACAATCACCGACCTGCTCGTTGGATTGCTTCGAACGGGGTAGTCGCAGCGCCCAATCGGGCGAACCCACTTCCGCCACACGCCAATACCGAGGTACGGATGCGCACACTTCTGGTCGACAATTACGACTCGTTCACCTACAACCTTTTCCATTACCTGGCGGAGGTGAACGGCGAGGAACCAGTCGTCATCACCAATGACGACCCTGGCTGGCGAATCGAGCGACTCGCCGAGTTCGACAATGTCGTCATCTCCCCCGGACCGGGCGCCCCCGGCCGCGCGGCCGACTTCGGCGTGTGCCGGGAGATCATCCAGAGCGATCGGGTCCCGTTGCTCGGTGTCTGCCTCGGGCACCAGGGCATCGCGCAGCTCGACGGCGCCCGGGTGGTGCACGCGCCGGAGCCGATGCACGGGCGCGAGTCGACGATCGAACACGACCAGAGTGGACTGTTCGCCGGGATACCGTCCCCGCTGCGGGTAGTGCGCTACCACTCGCTGATGGTAATCGATCTGCCGGACACGCTGGAAGCCACCGCATGGACCGCCGACGGCATCCTGATGGGACTGCGGCACCGGGAGCGTCCTTTGTGGGGGGTGCAGTTCCACCCCGAGTCGATCGCCACCGAGCACGGGCACACGCTGCTGGCGAACTTCGCCGACCTGACCCGCGAGTGGCAGGCGGCCAACGGCGGCAGTCCGGTGCGGACAGAGCGCACGGTCACCGCGTTCACACGTCCGGTCAGGACCGCCACCCGCGACCTGCGGGTGTTGGTGTCCGAGGCGGCGACGGTCTGCGAACCCGAGGTCGCCTTCGACGACCTGTTCCTCGGCGGCGACCACGCCGTCTGGCTGGACAGCAGCCAGACCGACCGCCCGGACGGCCGCTTCTCCATCATGGGTGACGCCTCGGGCCCACTCGCCCGCGTCGCGTGGGCCGATGTCGCGGCGGGGACAGTCACCGTCCGGTCCGCGACGGACACGCGAGTGCTCCAGACCGGGTTCTTCGACTGGCTGGCCGCCGATCTCGACTCGATCACCACGAAAGTCCCCACGCTGCCGTTCGACTTCACCCTCGGTTGGGTCGGTTACCTCGGCTACGAACTCAAGGCCGAATGCGGTGGCGAGTTGGTGCACCAGTCGAGCGAGCCGGACGCGACCATCGTGTTCACCGACCGGGCGATTGTGTTCGACCACGTCACCTCCACCACGTATCTGTTGGCATTGGCCGAGTCCGACGACGACACGGGCGCACAGTCGTGGATGGACACCACACGCGACCGGCTGGCCGAGCTGTCCAAGGTTCGCCTGGGTGACCCCGGACAGCCCGCGCTACCCGCCACCGTCTCTTTGCGACACGACCGCGACGCCTACCTCGACCTGATCGCGAGCTGCCAGCGCGACATCACCGACGGCGAGACCTACGAGGTCTGCCTCACCAACCAGGCATCCGCCGACGCCGATGTCGACGCGTGGGCCGGTTACCGGATGCTGCGCAGGCTCAGCCCGGCACCGTTCGGCGCGCTGTTGTCGTTCGGCCAGCTCAGCGTGCTGAGCACGTCGCCGGAACGGTTCATCCGCGTCTTCGGCGACCGCACGGTCGAGTCCAAGCCGATCAAGGGGACGCGCCCGCGTGGCGCCACCGAGGCCGAGGACGAGTTGCTGCGCATGGACCTGGCGTGCAACGAGAAGGACCGCGCCGAGAACCTGATGATCGTCGACCTCGTCCGCAACGACCTTGGTCGCTGCGCCGAGGTCGGCACGGTCCGCGCGGAGCCGATCTTCGACGTGGAGAGCTTCGCGACCGTTCACCAGTTGGTGAGCACCGTCCGAGCCCAACTGCGGCCGGACAGCACGGCTGTCGACTGCGTCCGCGCCGCCTTCCCCGGCGGCTCGATGACCGGCGCCCCGAAGGTCCGAACGATGCAGATCATCGACAAGCTGGAGGCGGGCCCGCGCGGGGTGTACTCCGGCGGGATCGGTTACTTCTCCCTGTCCGGCGCGGCGGATCTGAGCATGGTCATCCGCACGGTCCTGCTCACACCCGGCCGGGTTCGCTACGGCGTGGGTGGGGCCATCGTGGCGATGTCCGACCCCGAGGCGGAGTTCGAGGAGACCGCGGTCAAGGCCACCCCGCTGCTTCGCCTGCTCCAGGCGGGTTTTCCCGGCCGGGTCCCCGACCTCACGGGTCAGTACACTTAGGACATACCGGGTCGCACTGTCCTTTTCGGACTGCCGAGGGCAGTGCGACCCGGTACTCGGTGCACGCGTCGATCAGCCACGCCGCCAGGTAGGGGGCGAACGACGAGCGGACGAGCACACCGAACTCACCGCGTTCCGCGTCGCGCACGAGCAGCACGATCCCGGCCCTGGCAAGCAAAGTCTGTGCGCACATGCCATTGAGGGCAGCACGCGGATGCAGATCGAGCGCGCACCCGTGCGCCAGCACGTCCCGAGCCCTCGGCCCGAACAGTGTCAAAGCGGTGCGCTGCGCTGACACGTCGACGACAGCGCCATGGGAATCGCCGAGTGCGTCGCGCAATGCCGACTCCAGCACCTCCTGGATTCCCGGCTGGGCAAGGACTAGGTACTCGTCAGGGCCCATCCACAGCACCTCGACCTCACCGTATGGCCCGACCCCCCGGGTGTAGGTGCACGGTGTGGCCGCGAGCGCGACGCCAAGGGCAGCGCCGATGGCCGCTGTCGCATCCGTTCCCCGAACCCGCAGCGTCAACTGAGTCAGGAACGGCCGCTCGGCCACCAGCAGCGCGGGCGCGAGCGCGGCCAGTCGAACCGTCCAGTCGCCCAACGGGCTACGCCGAATCGTGGTCTCAGCCGTCACGTCGGGTTCCCTCCTTGTCGAAGAGCACGGATTCGGTCACGGTGACCGGCACGAGTTCGTCGCCCATCGGCACATGAAGCGTGTCACCGATACGCTCACGCCCGGACCGCAGCAGTGCCAGCGCGAAACCGCGGCCCAACGCGGCACTGGGATAGCTGGAGGTCACGTGCCCGAGCATGGGCACCGGCGGCGTGGGCGGATCGGCGGACTCGACGATCTGTGACCCCTCCGGCAACACGATCTCCGGGTCGACGGGCAGCAGGCCGACGAGTTGTTTGCGGTCGGGACGGTTGTTCTCCACTCGGGCGAAGGAACGCTTGCCGATGAAGTCGGCCTTCTTCTTCGACACGGCCCACGACATCCCGAGATCCTGCGGGGTGACGGTGGCGTCGGTCTCCTGGCCGATGATCGGATAGCCCTTCTCGGCGCGGAGCACGTGCATGGACTCGGTGCCGTACGGCGTGATCCCGTACTCCGCCCCAGCCGCGATCAGTTCCTCCCACAGCGCCAGACCGTCCCAGGCGTTGACGTTGATCTCATAGGCGAGTTCACCGGAGAAACTGATCCGGCACACTCGGGCGGGGATGCCCGCCACGGTCGCGTCCACCCACGTCATGAACCCGAATGCCTCATTGCTCACGTCCACATCGGGGGCCAACGCGCCCAGCACTTCCCGGGAACGGGGACCCACAAGGGGAATGGTGACCCAGTGCTCGGTGACGGAGGCGACGAACACGCGCAGCCACGGCCACTCTGTCTGGAGCCACTCCTCCATCCAGTCCAGGATTTTCGCCGCGTTCCCGGTGGTCGTCGTCACCAGGAACCGGTCGTCGGCCAGCCGGATGACGGTGCCGTCATCGATGACCATGCCGTCGACACCGCACATCACGCCGTACCGAATTCGACCGACCTTGAGGCTGCTCATCATGTTCGTGTAGAGCATGTCCAGGAACTCGGCCGCGTCCGGGCCCTGGACGTCGATCTTGCCCAGGGTCGAGCCGTCCATCAGCGCGACGCCCTCGCGCGCGGCCCGGCACTCCCGCTTCACCGCCTGCCACATGTCCTCGCCGGGCAGCGGGTAGTACCTGGGTCGTTTCCACTGACCTACGTCCTCGAATCGCGCGCCCCGCTCGACGTGCCACTCGTGCAGCGCGGTGATCCGAATCGGATCGTGCAGCTCGCCGCGCGCGCGGCCGGCCAACGCCACGAAGGGCACCGAGGTGTACGGCGGCCGAAACGTGGTGGGCTTCTGCGCGGCGACGTCCACACCCAGGATCTCAGCCGCGACGCCCGCGGCGATCGCCCCGGAGGTCTTGCCCTGGTCGTGGGCCGTGCCGACGGTGGTGAACCGCTTGATGTGCTCCAGGGAGCGCAGTCCGGCGTCGGTGGCCCGCAGCACGTCACGGACCGTCACGTCCCGCTGGAAGTCAACGAACCGGCTCTCGCCTGGCACGGATTCGGGTACGAGCCACAACACCGTGGCTGTGGTCTCCTCGTCGCGAGCGTCCGAGACGGGAAGCGCGAGGTTCGCGGCCGGGGTGAATCCGGCCGCCACGGCTGCGGCGCGACCTGCTTCGCCGCCCTGCTTGACACACGTGGCGAAGTCCGTCGCTCCGGTAGCCGATCCCGCGACCCACACCGAGGGCAGGTCCGAGTCGGGAACGAGCGCTCCCGCCTCGGGCTCGTACCGCAGCGTGCCGCGCAGCTGGCTGAACAAGTGCAGGACCGGATTCCAGCCACCGGAGGTCAGCAGCACGTCACAGGGCAGTGTCTGTCCCATCCCCGTTTCGTCGTCGCGCAACAGTGCGACGTGGACTGCGGTGAGCCGCTCGCCGCCCTCGGTGCCGGTCACCACCCGACCGGCCAGAACCGTAATGCCGCGCGCAACGCATTCAGCGGCCAGACGAGTAGGTGGTGCGGTCCGCACGTCCACCACTGCGACCACGTCGACGCCGGCTTCGGCCAGTTCGATCGCGGCGGTGTAAGCACTGTCGTTGGTGGTGAAGACGACGGCGCGTCGGCCGGGCAGCACCCCGTAGCGGTTCAGGTAGGTGCGCGCGGCGCCGGCGAGCATGATCCCTGGCCGGTCGTTGTCGGCGAACACGATGGGGCGCTCGTGCGCACCGGTGGCGATCACGGTCTGTGTGGTGCGGATACGCCAGATGCGTTGCCGGGCAACGTTTTCCGGTGCCGCGTCACCGAGGTGATCGGTGCGGCGCTGCAAGGCCAGCACGAATCCGTCGTCATAGGCACCGAAAGCGGTGGCCCGCTCCAGCACCAGCACGCCAGGGGTC
>JALZNB010000422.1 GCA_030857905.1 Actinomycetota bacterium | reverse complement strand
CCCGGGAGCGGCGCCCCCGGGCCGTCGCTGGAACTGGCCGCTACGGCTGCGGCAGCAGGCAGAACGGGGCGGTGTCTTCGGTCAGCGCCAGGCGCGGGGTGGCCAGCGCGTCGGCCTCGGCCTGCTTCGGGCTCTTCCACTGGCCCTTGTTCGGCGACTTCTTGCGGTCGGCGCTGAACTTGTAGATGTCCAGGCCGCGGTTGATGTCGTTGCCGTACAGGAAGAAGTCGCCGTTGCGCTGGATCTTGGGCGTCTTGGCGCTCCACGAGTCGGCTCCGGTGGTGCGGTAGAAGGCGATCTCCTGCATCCCCGCCCCGGTGACCTCGGTGTCGCCGAGCGAGATGCCCGTCAGCCCGGAGATGTCCACGACGCGCACGCCGCCGTTGTAGAAGGCGATGGTCATGATCGCCTGGGACTCGTGGATGTCGAACACGTGCGCGGTGCAGCTGTCGGTGACGCTGTCGGTCGCGCGGATCTCGTCGATGTTCCAGTAGCCGACCTTCACCGGGTTGCGCTCGTTGGCGCCGGTGATGTCGTAGATGTGCACGCCACCGTTGGGGCACTGCCCGGTGCCGATCGCCCCGGCGACCTCGTCCTCGACGATGAGGAAGTCGCGCTTGGTGCCCGTCGCCGGGTCGGTGAGCGAGAACGGGTCGGACTGGTGCCACACGTTGATGGCCGGGTCGAGGAAGCTGGTGACGATGCTCGGCTGCCCGGGGTTGGTCGTGTCGATGATCACGCCCTGCGACAGGGCCGCCGAGTAGGCGCGCGTGCCCGCAGAGTTGAAGGTGATGTCGTGGGACTCCGTCCCCAGGCCGGGCCGGGTCGGCAACGGCAGCTCGGTGGCCAGCTTCGGCGCCGCGAAGTCGCTGATGTCGTAGATCTCGATGGCGGGCAGCGCCGAGGTGATCAGGTCGGAGTTGGAGTTGTACAGGAACCTGCCGCTGGGGTGCACCGTCTGGTTGTGTGAACCCTGCGGCACCTCGACGAACGACACCGTCTTGGGGTTCAGCGGGTCGGTGACCTCGGCGATGAAGGTGCCGTTCTTGCCGCGCGTCTCGGACTTGCGGACGTCGAAGCCCAGCGCCGCGGCCTCGCGGTAGCAGGTCGAGGTGCCGTCACCGAAGGTGTCGGAGGTGTAGGTGACGAAGGTCCGGCCCGGCAGGTCGGCGCGGCGGAACACCTGCACGTCGCCCTGCGTGACGCCGCAGTCGTAGACCGCGGCGATGGTGGCCTCCCGCGGGTCGGTGATGTCCACGATCTGCAGGCCGTTGCGGTAGGAGCCGGCGAATGCGTACTCGCGGCCACCGACCTTGCCGAACTCGATGTCGGTGCCGAAGTTGGGCGTCCCGCCGTTGCGCGGGGCGTAGGGGAGGTTCTTGACGTAGGACAGGTTGTCGCTGTGTGCGCCCTGCTCCTCGGCCTGCGCCGCGGCAGGGAACAGGCCCATCCCGAGGGCCAGCACGAGCAACAGGCGGAAGGTGATTCGGCGCATGACGGCTCCCGGTCCGGTGACGGCGGTGCTGCTGCGGCCTCGTTGGCGCGAGGCGCTCACTGGGGGATTCGCCGCGCCGATCGGGATCTCCTGCTGCTCGGCGAGGAAAATGGCAGCAGGCGGCCCGCAGCAGTCAGCCCGTTTCGGGTCGCCGGCGCAGGGCCTTCGTCTCGCCCCGGCGGCGCTTGGACTCCAGCCGCCGGCGGCGCGCCGCCTGCGTCGGCCGCGTTGGACGGCGGGTGGCCTGCACCCTCAGCGCGTCAGCGAGCAGGGTCGTGAAGCGGGCGACGACCGCCTCGCGGTTGCGGGTCTGCGAGCGGTGCTCGGACGCGGTCAGCACCAGCACGCCGCCGTCGGTCAGCCGGTTGGCCAAGCGTCGCCGCGCCAGCACCTTCTGCGCGGCCGACAGGGCGGTCGAGGCCTCCAGGTCCCAGCGCAGCTCCACCTTGGTGGAGGAGGTGTTGGCGTGCTGGCCGCCGGGGCCACCGGAGCGCGAGAAGGCGAAGTCGAGCTCGCCGGGGT
>JALZNB010000314.1 GCA_030857905.1 Actinomycetota bacterium | reverse complement strand
CCCCCGTCGGAGCCGAGGGCTACTCCGAGACCGGCCCGCTCTCGCGCGAAGCCCACCACCGGGTCCGCCGCGCCGCGATCGCGGCCATCACGCCCCAGCAGCGCGAACACGCCCAACTGGCGTTCCTGCGACACGCCGCGTCGATGGGCATCGCCGCCGTGCACGAATGCGCGGGACCCGACATCTCCAGCGGCGACGACCTCGCCCAGCTCCTGGCCCACGACGGCGACCTGCCCGAGGTCACCGCCTACTGGGGTGAACGCGGCCCCGCCGAACTGGCCGAGAAGCACGGCGCGCGTGGACTGGGGGGCGACCTCTTCGTCGACGGCGCCATCGGTTCCCGCACAGCCGCCCTGTGCCATTCCTACGCCGACGCCGACACCACCGGCGCGCTCTACCTCGACGCCGACAAGATCGCCGAACATCTGCGGGTGTGCACCGACGCGGGCATCCAGGCCGGGTTTCACGTCATCGGCGACGGCGCGGTCGCCGAGGTCATCGACGGCTTCACCCGCGCGGAGAAGATCGTCGGCCGCGAGGCCCTCGCAGGCGCGCGCCACCGGCTCGAACACCTGGAGATGGTCACCGCCGAACAAGCCCACCAACTCGGGCAGTGGGGTGTCGTCGCCTCCGTGCAGCCGTTGTTCGACGCCGCCTGGGGCGGCCCGGACGGCATGTACGTCACCCGTCTGGGTGCCGAGCGCGGCACCGCGCTCAATCCGTTCTCCCAGCTTGCGGCAGCCGGCGTGATTCTCGCGCTGGGCTCCGACGCGCCCGTGACCCGAGTCGACCCGTGGGCCACCGTGCGAGCGGCCGTGCACCACCGCACCGACGGACACGGCCTGTCCCCGCGTGCCGCGTTCACCGCCCACACCCGAGGCGGTTGGCGCGCGGGCGGAGTCGACGACAGCGTCACCGGCACCCTCGTGCCAGGCGCTCCCGCCACCTACGCCGTGTGGGACGCCCCCGAACTCGTCGCGGCCACCGCCGACAGTCGCGTGCAGCGCTGGTCCACCGACCCGCGCTCGCGCGTCCCCGCACTGCCACCGCTGCACCCCGGCGCCGACCTGCCCGTCTGCCTGCGAACCGCGCTCCGCGGACGCGTGATCTACGAGCGCGAAACCACCACGAACGACAGGAGTGGCGATGGCCGCCTCCACACTGCTTGACCTGGACCCCCGGGTCGTCGCGACCGCCCGCGCGCTCGCCGCGAAAGCCGCCGAACCGGTGATCGACATCGCCCGCGCGCACACCACCGTCGCGGTCGAACGCGCCACGCTGCGACTGGCCGGGATCACCGGCGCCGACACCACCCACCGCGCGGGCGACGTGCCGTGGGTGAACCGAGTCGTCGACACCGTCCGCGACCAGTGCGGCCTCGAACACGGCGCCGCGCTCCCGGTGTTCCACGCACTGCGCGAACACAACCTGGCGACGCTCACCGACCTCGCCGAAGCCACCGCCGCCGGGCAGATCCAGTTCGCGATCCCGACCGGCGCCGCCGCGACCCGCGCCGCCAAGACCGCGCGCACCGCCATCGCCAAAGGCATGCGCGCCGTCGACCGCAACCGCGCCCGGCGCGACAAGCTCATTGCCCGCCACGGCGACCCCACACAACGCCCGTGGATCTACCTGATCGTGGCCACCGGCGACATCGACGAAGACGTGGTGCAGGCGGCGAACGCGGCCCGCGCGGGCGCCGACATCATCGCCGTCATCCGCTCCACCGGACAGTCCCTGCTCGACTACGTGCCCGAAGGCGCCACCCACCACGGGTTCGCGGGCACCTACGCCACCCAGGAGAACTTCCGCATCATGCGGGCCGCGATGGACGAGGTGTCCAAAGAGGTCGGTCGCTACATCAGGGTCACCAACTACGCCTCCGGGCTGTGCATGCCCGAGATCGCCGTCCTCGCCGGGCTCGAACGCCTCGACATGATGCTCAACGACTCCATGTACGGCATCCTGTTCCGCGACATCAACCCGATCCGCACCTTCGTCGACCAGCGGTTCTCCCGCCAGGTCCACGCCCGCGCCGGGATCATCATCAACACCGGCGAGGACAACTACCTCACCACCGCCGACGCCGTCGACGCCGCCCACACCGTCACCGTGTCGCAACTGCTCAACGAGCACTTCGCGCACGAGGCCGGGCTGCCCGACCCGCTGCTGGGTCTGGGCCACGCCTTCGAGATCAACCCGACCGTGCCCGACTCGTTTCGCCTCGAACTCGCCCACGCGCTGCTGGCCAGGGAACTGTTCCCTGACGCGCCGCTCAAGTGGATGCCGCCGACCAAACACATGACCGGCAACGTCTTCGACGGTTACCTGCTCGACGGCTTCTTCAACCTCGCGGGCGTGCTCACCGGTCAGTCCATCCTGCTCGTCGGCATGATGACCGAGGCCGTGGTCACCCCGTTCCTCTCCGATCGCGACCTCGCCGTGAAGAACGTGCGCTACGTCCTCAACGCGGCGGGCAATCTCCACGAGGACTTCCGCCCCGCGCCGGACGGGCTCATCGTCAAGCGCGCCCACCAAGTCCTGGGCGAAGCCGTCGACCTGCTCGACCGCATCGTGGAAGACGGCCTGCTCGACGCCATCGCCAAGGGCACCTTTGGGTTGATGAAACGACCCGCCGACAAGGGCAAAGGCGCCGACGGCGTCATCGTGAAAGCCGACGGCTACCGCAATCCCGCCAGCGAACTGCTCGACGAGGGGGCCACCACATGAGCACCGACGTCGCTGCGCAGGCCGCGACCAAACGCCACGTCCGCCCCTACGGCGACACCACCGGCGACGGCATGGCCCAACTCTCGTTCACGCTGCCCGTCCCCTTCGGCCCCCGCGCCGACGGCGCCGCGCAACTGCTGGCCAACAAAATGGGCATGGACCCGGCCATGGTGGTCCACTCCCACCCCATCGGCGACGACTTCACCTTCTTCGTCGTCTACGGCTCCGTCAGTCACATCGTCGACCTCGACGACGTGACGGTCGTCGAACGCGAATACCCGCTGCTGCCCCCCTCCGACGTCAACTCGGCGATCAAGAAGAACATGCGCCGCAAGCTCGTCGTCGTCGGCGGCTGCATCGGCACCGACGCCCACACCGTCGGCATCGACGCCATCCTCAACATCAAGGGCTTCGCCGGGGAAAAAGGACTGGAGTACTACCGCGAACTGCGCGTGGTCAACCTCGGCGCCCAGGTGTCCATCCCGGAACTGGTGAAACGCGCCCGCACCGAGAAAGCCGATGCCGTCCTCATTTCCCAGGTCGTCACCCAACGCGACGCCCACATCCTCAACACCCAGGAGATGTCGGCGGCCTTCCGCGAGGCGATGGGGGAGCGCTGCCCCCTGCTGATCGCGGGCGGCCCCCGCTTCGACCCACTGATGGCGGGCGAACTCGGCGTCGACCGCGTCTTCGGCCGAGGCACCACCCCCGGCGAGGTCGCCAGCTACCTCGTCCACGCCATCACCACGAAGGAGCCAGCCGCGTGAGCCTGACCGTCGGATTCTCGGTGACCCACCGCCGATACGTGCCCCACGCCCACGCCCACTACGGCGGCAACCTCGTCGACGGCGCCTACGGCCTCGGCCTCTTCGGCGACGTCGCCACCGAACTGTGCGTACGCACCGACGGCGACGAAGGCCTGTTCGCGGGCTACACCGACGTCGAATTCCTCGCCCCCCTCCAGGCGGGCGACATCATCGAAGCCACCGCCACCCTCACCCGCGTCGGCAATCGCTCCCGCGCCATGGACTTCGAAGCCCGCGTCGTCTGCCGAGCAGCCCCGGACCGCGGCCCCTCCGCGGCCGACGTCCTGGACCCGCCTGTCGTGATCACCCGCGCCAAGGGCACGGTCGTGGTGCCCGCGACCTGATCACATCCGGTCACAGCCCGGGACTCCCGCATTCCCGGTCGCAGGCAGGAATCGTGCCCGGTCGCCCCTCGTGCGAGTGAATCCGAGGCCGCCCAGTTGCGGTGGTCAGGTTGGAACGGTGACATGTTGAGTACAAATGATTACCGTACGTGAACTGATCGAGGTGCCCATGAACAGTATGCGTGCAGCGAGCGTCGCTATCGCCTTGGTCGTCGCCTCGTTGTCGACCGGCGCGAGCGCCATAGCCTCTCCACTGGCATTGGATCCGTCGCCAGCCGCGGCTCGACCAGGACTGGCACCCGCCGGTGCGGGAGGCACGTATCTCGACGAGAAGGGCAACGTCTTGTCGATGTGGGGGGAGGACGCCGACCTCATGGCAGGCAATGCTCCGCGTATTGGCTGCACACCGGGCAACGGAGCTGACAATCCGCATTACACGGCGCCTGACGTCTCGGGTCATGGAACCTACGTCAAGGGAACGTGCACCAACAACACGGCCAAGGTCTACAACTGCTTGTACGAGTGGTACACCGACGGCACTTGGCGGCGGAAGTCGTGTTCGAGCACGGTGACGGTGACGGCTGGCGGCGGGGCTGGGAACAGGTCCAACGCTCGGCACGTCTGTCACTCGACCAGCCAGCGCATCTCCTGGCGCAACCACGAGGACGTCGACGTCATCAGCGAGGTTGACGACGGCAACAATCCCTACAGGCAGGCCGACGTCTACTGCGTGGTGAACTAGCGATCTCTCATTCCGACGATGACACTGCAACCCACTGACAAGCTTTCCGCTGCGGCGTGGCTGTATGCCGCCGATGTCGACCCAATGCGGTTGATCACATTCGGGCCGGCGTCGTTCCCCGCGTATGCACGTCTTTGCTACCTGCCCGATCCGGTCCGTCCGAATATGCGCGAGCCGGACGTGCGGCTGCCATCTCACCGAACCACCGAGATCGACATGGCCCGAACAGCGTTGGAGGCCCTCGCCGAGTACAGCTCATCCACACGCGACTGTTATGTCTGCGTGTGGGAGGGCGGCGCGACGTTCCGGAATCCCGCACTGACCGGCGGCCCCATGGTGGACCTTCGGCACCGGCGATACGTCCTGTTCACCGGCACCCTGGGTGACTTGACGGGATGGAGCGATCTGTTCGACTCCGAGGTCCACTCGGCGCCGGCATTCGTCTGGCCCGCGGATCATGCGTGGTGTTTCGCCAGCGACGTCGACCCTCATTGGGCTGGCATCGGAGCCGACCGTGAGGTTGTCGACCGCCTCGTTGCGGACAGGCACCTCGACGTCGTGCACGCGGACCCGAAAGAGCGGCAGCCGACGTATTACTGACCGACCGGACGACCATAGACAGCACTCGACGCTGTCCATATGTTGCCGCTCTCCGGCCCTACGCGCCTCGCAGCGCGTTGGTCGCTTCGGTGATGATGGCGTGCATCGCCTCCTGGGCGGCGGCCGGATCACCGGACTGCACGGCCTGCGCCACGTCCGCGTGCAGGCGGATCGCGACCGGGTTCGGGTGGTCGGGCATGAGTCCGTGGTGGGTGCGGCCGATGAGCACCTCGCACACCACGTCGCCGAGCGCGGCGAGCATCTCGTTGCCGGAGGCGGCGAGCAGGGTGCGGTGGAACAGCAAGTCGGCTTCCAAGTAGGCGGCCAGGTCGCCTGCCTTGCCGTGCACGGCCATGCCCATCACCGCGCGAGTCAGGTCGCCGCACTGCGCGGGTGTCGCGCGGGCCGCCGCCAATGCCGCCGCGACCGGTTCTATGCCGCCGCGTAGTTCGCTCAGCGATTCCAGTTGGGGCTCGCGATCGGAGCCTGCCAGGCGCCAGCGGATGATGCGCGGGTCGAACAGGTTCCACCCTGTCCGGTCCGCGACGGTCACGCCGACGCGTCGGCGGGTGGTGAGCAGGCCCATCGACTCCAGAACCCGGACCACCTCGCGGATCACCGACCGCGACACCCCGTTGTGCTTGGCCAGTTCCTCGATGCGCAGCACCTCACCCGCCGGGATCGTCCCGGCCGTGATCCTGCTGCCCAGGTCGTCCAAGACGGTCTGGTGCAGGCCCGGTCTGGCGGGTTCAGTGGTCCCCACAAGCCGGAATCATCTCATGACTGGCGCCCCTCGCTGACAAAGAGCGGATGACTGAGCACTCACTGTTGTAAAAAGCAGATGAATGGTCCAAGCTTTCCGGCACGACGAAAGGACGCGGCACGTGTCGGAGCTGATCATTCTCGCGGGCGTGTCGGGCCCGGGCAAGACCACCACGGGCGCACGCCCCCTCGTCGACTGCCCGCCCCCGCATCGGCCAGTTCGCCGCCGTGCAACCTCTCGACCTCGATCAGCCTGTCGACGCCTTGATCGACGCTTACCTCGCCGCCGTGGAGGAACGCTGACATGAATCTCGCCCTGGACACCACCCTCGCCGCCGGGCGGCTCGTGCCCGCCGCGGTGATCGGGATCGCCCTGCTCGTCGTGCTGATCATCTGGTTCAAGCTCCACCCGTTCCTCGGCCTGACGATCTCGTCGCTGGTGGTCGCCGCGATCGCGGGCCTGCCCATGGAAGCGGCCCTCCTGAGCTTCGCCAAAGGCTTCGGCGACACGGCCGCAGGTGTCGGCACGCTGATCGCGTTGGGCGCGATGATCGGCAAACTCCTCGCCGACACCGGCGGCGCGGACTCCATCGTGGACGCGATCATCAGCCGCTCCAGCCGCCGCAGTCTGCCCTGGGCGATGGCGGCGGTGGGCGCGTTGATCGGCCTGCCGATGTTCTTCGAGATCGGCCTGGTGCTGATCATGCCGGTGATCCTGCTGATCTCGCGCCGGACCGGGATGTCGGTGGTGAGCCTGGGGATTCCCGCACTGGCGGGCCTGTCGGCGATGCACGGCCTGGTCCCGCCGCACCCCGGCCCACTGGTCGCGGTGAGCGCACTGAAGGCCGACCTCGGCATCACGCTGGGACTGGGCGTGCTGATCGCGCTGCCCACCATCGCCATCGCGGGACCGCTGTTCGCCCGCTACGCCGCGCGCTGGGTGGACGCGCCCACGCCGGAGTTGTTCGACATCGACGAACGCGACGAGTCCAAGCCGCGCCCGTCGTTCCCTGCCACGCTCGCCACCGTGCTGCTGCCCGTCGTCCTGATGATGGGCAAGGCGCTCGCCGACATCTTGGCGGAGAAGGGAAATCCGGTGCGCAGTGTGCTGGACTTCCTGGGCGCGCCGGTGATCGCGTTGCTGATCGCGGTGATCGTCTCCATGATCACCCTCGGGCGCGGCGCTCGGATGACCACCAAAGAGGTCGCCCGCAGCATCGAACAGGGCCTGCCACCGATCGCGGGCATCCTGCTCATCGTGGCCGCGGGCGGCGGATTCAAGCAGACCCTGATCGACACCGGCATCGGCAAGCTGATCGCCGACGGGGTGGCGGGCAGCGGCCTGTCGGTGCTGCTGCTGGCATGGCTGGTGGCCGTGATG
Organism: Actinomycetota bacterium; assembly: GCA_030857905.1. Taxonomy (GTDB): domain Bacteria; phylum Actinomycetota; class Actinomycetes; order Mycobacteriales; family Pseudonocardiaceae; genus Actinokineospora. Next base: position 3,341 of record JALZNB010000314.1, on the reverse strand, counting down.
ATCCGACTCGCCACCGGTTCCGCGACCGTCGCCACGGTGACCGCCTCGGGCATTTTCGTGCCGCTGGTATCGACGCTGAGCACGGGGGAGACGTCGTTGCTGGTGCTGGCGATCGGCGCCGGATCATTGTTCTTCTCGCACGTCAACGATGCCGGATTCTGGCTGGTGAAGGGCTACTTCGGCCTCACCGTCGGCCAGAACCTCAAGACCTGGTCGGTCATGGAGACACTGATCTCCGTGGTCGGGCTGGTGCTGGTGCTGCTGGCCGACCTGGTGATCTGAACGAACGGTGGACGCTGTTGGCGAGTCCGAGCGGCTGCTGGACGTGCTCGGCGACGACCAACGTCAGCTAGGCGCCGCAGAGAAGCGGTCTGCAAGCCAATACTCGATGTCGCGCAGCGCGGCTTTGGCCATGCCTGTCGAACGGGAGGTGAAGCCGTGTCGTGCTTCCGGGTAGATCCGGAGATCGACTTCGCCGCCGGCTGCTGACACTCGGGCCGCCATCGCCATGTTGTCCTCCAGCAGGACATCCAAGCTGCCGACGATCATCACAAGCGGAGGCAGGCCACGCAGGTTGCCATAGACCGGGGAGATATCCGGGGCGGTGCGGTCGGTGACATGACCGGCATAGGCCTGGATGAAGTACTCGTCAGCGATCAGCCGACCTGCCGGGGTCAGACCACTCATGTCGTACGTGCCGAACTGCAGCGCGGCACCGGCGAACGAGTCGACGACACCGCGATCGCGCAGACGCAGCAGTGTCGTTATGGCAAGCGTGGCTCCCGCCGAAAAGCCGCCGATCGCCAGCCGTGCCGTGCCGAAGCGAGCCTCGGCCTGATCGAGGAGCCACAGTGCCGCTGTTTCGCAGTCGTCGGGCGCGGCCGGCCATGGATGTTCAGGAGCGAGTCGGTAGTCCACGCTCACAACGACGATTCCGAGAGCATCCGCGAGCTGCTGGTTGCGCGCGTCCCCCTGCGCCGCCGACCCATGTAGAAGCCACCGCCGTGGATGTCCAGGTAAACGCCGCGCGGCACGGTGTCATTGGGAGCGAGGATTCTCACGGGCGCTCGCCGACCAGCGGCTTCGACTACCTGCTCGACAGCTGACAAGTCAGGATGTGAGGAGACTGCGTCCCGCTTGGCTCGTGCCTCCCGCAGCTCATCTAGGCTGCTCGGGCCCTTCGCGCCCCCCGACACGGCGTTGGCTGCCCGACATTCTTCGACGTGCGCCGCGAGCTCCGTGTTTATGAGACTCTTCAACCCCAACTGCATGAGCGTCCCCCAGTGTTCTGTGCAATGGCCCTGTTTCGACGCGGCCCCTCAACGGCGACCGGTCGTGCGCTGCGCTGGCCTGGGGCGGCACTACGCACTGGCGGGCGGAAGCTGCCAGCGGTGGCTGCTCGCGGGGTCGTCGAGCCACACCTGATGCACTCCATCGGAGGTGACTGTGAGACCCAGCCGATCCCAGCTAGGGCGGCCCGCGCTGGTCCATTGTTCGTAGGCCCACTCGACATCGGACCACAGGGATGTGTCACCTGCCTCGGTGAGGGAGTTGTCGGTGAGGCTCACCCGGGCCCAGGAGCCGTCGGGGGCAACGAAGGTCGTCGCGACAGGTTGCCTGGTGTCAGGGTCGAGGTCGTAGCCGAACGACGTGCCCGGTGGTAGTCGAAGTTGCGCGAGGAACCACGCGACGGTGGCCTCGCTCCACGGCGTGGCAGGGGCGTCGGTGGGTCTGCTCTGGGCGCCGGTCGCGCGCTCGGTGGGCTCGATGGGCTCGGGTGCCATCCCCGACCTCATGGCCATGAACGCCGCCCAGCGGGTGGTGAAGCGGCCTTCCAGGCGATCATCGACGCGGTGCAGGTACACCAGGTTTCCCGCGCTGTTCGCGAGCTTGAGATCGACCAGGATCGATCCTTCTGGCGTGAGTTGCTCGGCCCACGACCACGGCACGGCCGGCACCGAACAGGTCGCGATGATCCTGTCGAACGGTGCGTGCTCGGGCAGACCGTGAACACCGTCCACAGCCACCAGTGTCGGTCGGAAACCTGCGGTTGTCAGTCGTTGTCGAGCCAGGGCGACGAGGTCTTCGCCCACATCGACGGAGTACACCTGGTTGTCGCCGAGACGGTGCGCCAGGAGCGCGGCGTTGTAGCCGGTTCCGGTGCCGATTTCCAGGACCCGGTGTCCGTCGTGCAGGTCGAGGATTTCCAGCATCCGCACCATGAGGTCGGGTTTCGTGCTGGAGGAAATCGGAAGCCGGTTGTCGCCCACGGTTTCCAGCGCTGTTACCAACGTCGCGGGCGAGTACACCTGATCCAGCGTGCCAACGGTGTCGAACTCGACCCACCCACCGGTGTTGTCCTGCCGATAGGCGCGGGGCACCAGCAGATGTCGAGGTACGGCCGCCACTGCGGCGTGCCATTGCGGCGAATGGAGATCGCCGTTGTCCCGCAAGGCATCGGCGAGCCTGCGCGCGTGCGTTGCCCAGTCGGTGTCGAGTGCGGAGGTCACGGCGTCCCTTTGGTGAGTAGGTCCGCGAGCTGCGCGGTCAGTGGTGCACCGGTCTCATCTTCGATGAACCCGAATTGTCCGCCCGCGTTGATTTCCAGGAAAGTCCAGCCATCGGGTCCGACGACGAAGTCCAGCGCGCCATAGACCAGGTCCATCGCGGCCATGAGCTGACGCACGCCATCGACGACATCTGCGGGAGGAGCGATCAGTTCGTAGGAGAGGTTGGCGTAGTCGGACCGAAAGTCGATGTGGCCCTCCGGACTTCCTGCTCGGATCGCCGCTGCGGTGATGTTCTCGCCGATCACCACCATCCGCACCTCATGTGCCTTCGGGACCCAGCGCTGGAACAAATGGGTGGTGACGTCGATTCCCCGTAGATCGGCCAGATCGGCAGCGTGGAGCAGCCGGGTGAAGCCGATCTTGCGGACTCCTTCCTCCATGATCGTGTTCGCGCCGAATACCTTGGTGACGGTCTTGCCGCCCGCAGCGAACTCGCGCACCGTGTCTGCCTCGTTGGTGATGACGGTGTCCGGCACAGCCAACCCGCAGCGGGCGGCGGTCACCAGTTGGACAGGCTTGTACGCGGCGTCTGCCAGGCGGGAAGGGTGATTGACCCACAGGGCGGGCAACGAGGACAGCACGCCGCCGAGGCCGTACTTGGCCTCCAGGTTCGCGTGCCCGCGTTCGGCTGCGGTGAGCTCGCTGGGGAACTGGTAGGCCCGCGGCGTGCGGTACCACACGGCCGTGATGTCCTCCAGGTCGATCACCCGCGTCGGTGTCCGGATCTTGCCGGTCCAGCGTCCCCCGCGCAGCTCAGCCGAAACGCTGAGC